>CAZYDC010000014.1:0-2353 GCA_964646065.1 uncultured Planctomycetaceae bacterium
GCAGCAGGTACAGCAGCGAGGCGAAAAACTTGTTGGTCGCCCCTATCCAGAGCACCGGGTTGACGGTGTCCGAGCGGCCCAGGGGGGGGTAGAACTGCGCCCAGGCCTGAACCGAAGAGGGCGAGAACATGCTCCGCCACCAGGAAGCGTCCGACTTGTAGACCGGCTGGCCGCCGCTGTCCCGCACGGGTTGGGGCAGGCCGTCGGGGAAGTACTTCGTCAGTTCTTCCTTTTGCTCGGGACTGCCCGAAAGCAGCGTTTTTTCAATCGACCTGAGCTGCGCGTCGTCACTGACGTTCTTGGCCAGGTCCTTGACGCTCTTGGGGCCGGCCGAGCCGTCGGCCAGGCTGAGGATCACGGCGGCGACCTTATCCAACTGCCCCCGGCCCAGGATCACTCTGCGCTCGTCGGTGCGAACGTCCTCCTGCGACAGGTTGGTCGGGCCGGCCTGTTCCAGTCTGACCGTCATCGGCTCGCCCGAAAGATTCTCGACCTCGAGCTTCACGTCGATGGAGTACTCGCTGGAATTGTCCTCCGGCTTTGCCGACTTGGGCCTTGCCGAATAGACCGTGAACGTCTTGGTAACTTTGAGGAACGGCTTGTCGGACCGCAGCGCGGTCCACTCGAAGCCGATGCTTTGAGAGTCCTTTTCTGTTTTGGGTTTGGCCGCCGTGGGCACCCATCGCGCGTCGTCCAGCCGCCACGAGGGAGGGGCCCGCCTGCCGTCGGGCAGCGCGATTTCCGTGGACGTAACCGTGATCCGCTGAGTGGCCAGCGGCAAAAACAACTTGTCCCCCACCGAAACATTCAAGCCCTGCTGGAGCTGCTTCTCCAACTCCCCTGCCGTCTGCGAACCCTTGTCCAGCGGGCTTTGGACCATGTAATGGCCGTGATACTTGCCCGGATTGCCGGCGACCTCGCGAAGATACGCCTGCTCGTTGTCGAGCTTTTCCGCCAGCCGCTTGTCCTCGATGGTGGCGTAGTGCTCCGAAAGCTGAATGTTGTAGATGCTCGCGCCGTCATTGGTCAACTCGACCTGGAATTTGTACCCGGTCTTCTTGTCCAGCGATCCGATCGTGCGGAGTTGGGTGGCATTGCCCTCGACGGTTCCCCAGGTGGCCTGGCTTCCGGCGGCCGGGACAGGAGCCGTCCCAACGATCGGGGCGGCCGGTGCTTCGGCCGGCGCGGCGGAGGGTTTCGGGGCCGCCGGCGCGGGGGTCGCGACCGGCGCCGCACTGGAGGCCATGGTTGTCGCCGGGGCGGTGGCCGGCGACTGCGCTGCGCTGTGGCTCTGTGCGTACAACCCCAGCAACAGCATCCCGGCGGAAACGCTGGTCAGGATGACGGCGAATCGGCGAAAATTCACATTGGCTCCCTATCGCCCTTCTTTAAGGCGCGTGCCCAGGTAGTCGTCCAGCTCGGGGATTTCCAGCACTCGCTTGTTGACCGTTTCAAAATCGTAGGGCACGCGGACGAATTCCACCGTGCTGCCCGTAACCAGCGCGTAGCTGGCCCGGTTGTCACGGTCGCGAGGCTGACCCACCGACCCGACGTTGATCAAGGCCTTGCGGGCCGGATCGATCTCGTAGACGCCTTCCAGCTCGTCGGGGCTGTAGAAGTCCGGCGTGTCCAGGAAAACGCCCGGTACGTGCGTGTGTCCGACGAAGCAGAGCTGGTTGAACCGCTCGAAAAGCCCCTGGATCTTGTTGGGGTTGTTGTACACGTCGTCGGGGAAGATATACTCGTTGATCGGCCGGCGCGGGCTGCCATGCACGAACGTCAATTCCGTCAGGCCCAGCCACTTGCCGTTCATGACGTGCTTGATCTTGAACTTGCCGATGGCGTCCCAGCGGGTGTTGCGGGCCTTGTCGTCCGGCTCGTCCTCGAGTTGCTGCCGCGTCCAGAAGCACGCGGCCTCGGCCCCGACGTTGAACTTGATGGGCTCGTAAAGCACCGCGTAGTCGTGGTTGCCCATCATGGTGACGCTCGCGTGCTTGGCCACCAGGTCCAGGCACTCCCTGGGCCACGGGCCATACCCGATCACGTCGCCCAGGCAGACGATCTGCTGCACCTGGCGGGCGGCGATATCCGCCAGCACCGCCTGGAGGGCCTCGATATTCGAATGAATGTCACTGATAACCGCCAGCATACGCACCGCCTGTCAATCATCCCATGCTAGCCGCAACCACCGTCCCCTGTCAAATCTATCAGCCGAATGCGGAAGGCACTTGGCAATGGGCATTAGGCAATAGGGGCGGCTATCTCCTGCTATTGCCTGGTGCCTAATGCCTATTGCCTTTGTTCCTATTGCCTTCCTTCTTGCAACCCGCCGCCGGGCAAAGTACCTTTCGGA
>CAZYDC010000014.1:2363-20662 GCA_964646065.1 uncultured Planctomycetaceae bacterium
ATGACAGAATCCAGCGTCGAAAATCCGCGGGTGCTTTTTGTTTCCGCCGGAGTGGGCACCGGCCACAACGAGGCCGCCAAGGCCGTCATCGAAGTCCTGCCGACCCTCCTGCCCAACGTCCAGATCGATTTCGTGGACCTCATGCAGATCGTGCCCAAGTGGTTTCGCATGTACTACGCGGGCGGGTTCAAGCTGATGATGACGAAGCTGGGCTGGCTGTACGGATTCGGCTTCTGGATGTACAACCGCCCGCATCGACCCGGCCGCAGCCTGATCGAAAAACTCCGCCTCGCGCACGAGCGCCGAGTGCTCCGGCCGCTCAAGGAACTCCTGCTGGAAAAAAAACCGCACCTGGTCATCAACACACACTTTCTGGGCGGCCCGGCCATCGCGCGATGGATCGACCAGGGCCTGCCGGTCCGGCAGGTCGAGCTGGTGACAGACGTGGAAGTGCATCGCTGGTGGTACAGCCACAACGTCAGCCGGTGGTTCGTGCCCAGCGAGTACAGCGGCAAACAGTTCCAGCGATGGGGCATCGACCCCCAGCAGATCACCGTCAGCGGCATCCCGATCCGCCCCAAGTGGCAGGCGCCGCTGGACCGCAAGAAAATCTATCGCGAGTGGGAACTGCCGGCCGACAAGAAGATCGTCCTGCTTTGCGGCGGGGCGGAGTTCACGGCCGGGCCTGTGGTGAAGGCGGCCCGGGGAATCGTCGAGGCCTGCCCGCAAGCGTGCGTGGTGGTCCTGGCCGGCAGGAACAAGGAACTGCTGGCCGAACTGTCCGGGCTGGGTTACGCGGCCGACCGCCTCCGCCCCACCGGCTTCACCGATCGAATGCCCGAGTTGGCCGAGGTCGCCTCGCTCATGGTCACCAAGCCCGGCGGAATCACCACGGCGGAGTGCCTGGCCAAGGGGTTGCCGATGGTCTTCCTCCGCCCCGTGCCCGGGCAGGAAGGCGGAAACGCCATCTACTTCGAGCGCCAAGGCGCGGGCATAATCACCCGCACGGTGCAGGAAATTGTGGACGCGGTCCGGCAATTGCTGGAGAACCCCGCGCGGCTGGAAGAGCTTTCGCAAAACGCCGGCCGGCTTTACCGCCCCTCAACGGACATCATCTGCCGAACGCTCGCGGGAATGCTCAAAGAATCGTAGAGCGTGGCGCGTGGGGCGTAAGGCGTAACAGCGAAGAAACAGCAAAAGCAAAGAAGAAGCGAACCGCAGAACATTCGAACAACCGAACAGCAGAAGGCAGAAGTAAAGAGTTGAGATTCAGACTCCGTACTTTATCATTCTGCTGTTCGACATTCGAATGTTCTGCGGTTTGCTGTTTCTTCTCTTCGCCGTTACGCCCTACTCCCTACGCCCCACGCTCTACTTTTTCTTAAACAGGGCCACGACGCAGGGCGTATGCACGCCCAGGTGATCGTTCACAATGGCCAGGGCAATGTTGGCCGGGCCGGCGGGAACGTCCAGGGGCAGCCAAACGCAATTGTTCTTGAGGATCGGGGCGGACGCCAGGCGCCCCCCCTTGGCCACGTAAAGGTTCAACACCGCAGTCCAGCAAGTGATCACGACCACTTTGTACGGCTTGGCCTCGCTGAGGACCAGCGGCACCTGGTTGACCGTGGTATTGTCGATGGTCAGAATCCCGGTTTGCCGCGGGTTGAGCGGGGCCGGTACGAATCCCTGTTTGTCCATCGCCGCCACGGCTTCGGCATAATCCTCTTTCAGCGCCACCGCGGGCGACAGGATGCGGTGAATCTCCCGCGCGTCCACGGTCCAATTGCTGCCCGGGCCCGGGTTGAGCAGTCCGCGAAGAAGGCTCACGTCCACCGCGTAATTCTGCCGGTCCTTGTCCATCCGGTAGAACGTCACCTGCCCGATGACCCGCCCGAACTTGTTGAACAGCGGCCCGCCGCTGTTGCCCGGATTGATGGGGGCCGTGATCTCCAGGCAATTCAGGTAGCCCTGCATGTCCATCATGTTGGCGATGGAACCGTCGCCGAACGTGCTGACCTGGATGGTTCCCTCGCCTTCGGAGACGCCGCCGCCGGGATGGCCGACCACCCAGCACAAGTCGCCCTGGACGGGCTTGTCCTTGGGGTCCTCGGGATTCAGCAGTAGCGGGCGGATCTTGTTCTTCTTGAGCAGTGCCACGTCCTGGTCGGCCAGTTCGATCACCGCAAGGTCCGTGAACTTGTGAATCTTCGTGATGGCGGTGGCGGGCACCTTGATCTCCAGGTCGTCGGTGCTGCCCAGCGGGCGGAAGATGACGGTCAGCCCATCCTTGCCGCCGGTCACCACGTGGCGATTGGTCGCCACGCACCATTTGCCGCCGCTTTCAAGCAGCACCCCCGAACCTGAAGAGAGAAACTTGAACTCGCTGGGTGTCCCGGTCGGCGGCGGAATTATGATCTGCGGCACCGACGGGCGGACGCGCTCGAACATCTCCTTGGGCGTGCCGGGTCCCGGCCAGAGGGCTTCGTCAATCCGCTCGATGTTCTCGGCGATCTTCTTCCGGTTATCCTGCAGGCCCACCAGCAGGTCCTTGGCCTTCTGACTCTGGAGGTTCATGTGCCCAAGCTTGCCGGTGACTTCATCGTTCCTGGTCTTGGCGTCGGCAAGGTTCTTGCGCGCCTGGTCCAAAGCCAGCGGGTCGAGCGTTTCGATCTGGGCCAGGCCGCTCATCGCGCTCTTGGCCTGCTCGTTGGACATGTCCACCTCGGCCTGGACCACGCTGATAATACCATCATCTTTATCCTGCTTCTCTTTGGCCAGGGCCTTGGCCTGGTTGGCTGGCAGAACATACAAGACGATGAAGAGGCCGCCGCCCACCAGCGTGACCAGGACCGCACCGATGACGATCAGCGTAATCAGCAGGGCGTGGCTCTTGCGGGGCGCGACCGGTTGGGTTGGATAGGCGGACGACTGCGCCATGACAGGCGGCGGCGGAGCTTGCGGCGGGGGCGCGGGAATCTCGGCGGGGCGGGCGGGCGAAACTCCACCCATCGCCGGCGGCGGGGCCGCCTCGGGCGCCGCCGGAGCCGCCGCTTGCGAGGCTACCGCGGGAATCAGAATTAACTGCCGGCATTTGGTGCATCGCGTGGTCTTGCCGCCGACCGCGTCGGGAACCTGGTACTTCGCGCCGCAGCCCTCACATGTCATCCGGATCATCCCAAACTCCTTGCTCCGCTACCGGCGGCTTTCTCACGCGAGCCTGGCCGTCACGTCGCACATGAGTATAGAATACCCCATCGCCCAAAAAGTTCCCATCGGATTCTTCTGTCTGACCCCTCGGGCGCTGTTTTAGTCGCTGAGGGCGCTGAGGGAACTGAGAAAGACAAAGACGGGGACAGGGATTCGGAAAGAGAATTTCGTTTTCTGTATCCTATTCTTATCTTTGCTTTTCTCAGTTCCCTCAGCGCCCTCAGCGACTAACCTTTCTGCGTTTTCGTAGCGGAAGTGCGGACGCGTCACTTCCCGGAAACCGAAATGCGCCCAGATCCTCCTTGACCTTCGGGCCCGAAACGGTGTTAATGGCGCTTTAACTCCTGACGCGCACGGAGGCGCACATGAAATCGATTCATATCGTCGAGCCGAACCTGCCGCTGGCCTGGGAAAAGGCCGTGCTGGCCTGCTGGGAACAGGGCGAGCGATTCCCCACCGAGTACGACAAGCCCGGCGACCCTCTCAGCCGCGACGTGAGCTGCCTGATCCACGTCACGCAACCGTTCGCCGAACCGCGCATCCACCGCGGGTTTCCAGGCGGGCTGGACGACCTGGAAAAATATCGCTCCGAGGTGCTCTACGGCGTGCATGACCACTGGGTAGACCCCGCCGCCGGCAAGTGGGAATACACCTACCACCAGCGACTCTTCGCCTACGACGTGCCGGGCAAGGGCGTGTTCGACCAGATCGCCGCCGCGGTGGCCAAGCTCAAGCAGACGCCCCACACGCGACGTGCCCAGGCCGTCACCTGGCAAGTGTGGAACGACATGACCATCGCCGACCCCTCCTGCCTCCAGCGACTGTGGTTCCGCATTTCGGGCGGCAAACTGCACATGAACATCCACATTCGCTCCAACGACGCCTTCAAGGCCGGCTTCATGAACATGTACGCGTTCACCGAACTCCAACGCGAGATGGCCGCCCAACTCGGCGTCGAACCCGGAGAGTACATGCACATCGCCGATTCGTTCCACATCTACGGCAGCTATTTCGGCGAGTTCGAGGGGTTCCTCAAGATGGCGCAATCGCGGGACTCGGCCAAGAGATGTTTCGATTCCGGGTTTGTCCGGGACGTTTTTGTGGACGGCTGCGACGTTCTGCTCAGTGAACCTGACATGCCCGAGGAAAAGAAAGCCCTGGTCCACAGTCGCCGGGAATACCTGCTGTCGCTCCCGGCCAGCGGGCCTTCGGCGCTGCTGGAATAATGCTCCCTGTTTTGGTTCTTGTCGCTGATCCAGACTGTTCTATAATAGGGTGAAATAGCGGAGTGCCCATGAAGGCTCGGGAGGCGATTCGGCTCATCGAGAAAGACGGATGGTATCCGGTGCCCTCCAAGGGCGGGCATCGTCAATATAGGCATCCGACGAAGACAGGACGCGTTACCGTTCCCGGAAACCTGGGCAAAGATGTGCCCATTGGGACGCTCAACAGTATTCTGAAGCAAGCCGGTTTGAAGTAGCCGGACAATGAGGCGAAGCATGGAACACACACGGAATTACCTGGCGGTCATTGAGCGGGCCCAAGACGGAAGTTTCAGCGCGTATGTGCCTGACCTGCCCGGTTGCGTTGCCGTCGGACAAGAGTCTCCCGAGGACGCCAAGAAGCTCATCCGTGAAGCAATTCAATCACATTTACAGGGACTGATCGAGGACGGGTTGCCTATCCCGGAGCCAACATCCCAAGGTGAATATATCCAAGCCGTAGCTTGACGCTCCGGCGGAAAAGGAAGGTCGTTATGTTCAAGATCGCGGCGCATTTGTGCGGCTGGCCGAAAGAAGTGGTCGATGACAAGAAGCGCGTGATGCAGATCGTGCGCGACGCGGGGTACGACGGTGTCGAAGGCTTCGGCGCCAAGGACGCCGCCGAACTGGTGGACCTTGCCGGGCTGGCGGCGGAGTTCGGGCTGCACCTGGTCAATTTCAGCGGGCCCGACCCGGTCCAGAAGGCGAAGTTCAACGCCACGCTGGGCAACGCCGCGGCCGAGGTCTCCGCCGCCTGGAAAGGCAATCACGAGCTGACCGATGCCGAACTGGAGGAGCGTGCCGCCAAGCTCGAGCCGGAGATCGAGGCCTTCAACCGGTTCGGGGTCAAACCGTTCCACCACATTCACGTCGGCTGCATCCTGGAAACCCCGGCGGATTGCGCCCGCGTGCTGGCGCGTTTGCCCGGCCTGTGGCTGCTTTTCGATACCGGCCACCTGCTGGCCGCCAATTCCGATCCGATGGAGGTCCTGGCCCGCTGGCCCAACCAGATCGCCCACGTGCATCTGAAGAACTTCTGGACGCCCAACCCCAAGGCCGTCTGGGACCGGCACCAACCGGACTTCTGGAAGACCAGCCGCTTCTGCGATCTGGCCGACGGCAACACCGGCCTGGACGTCGGGGCCGTGCTGGCCGGCCTGACCAGGATCGGGTTCGACGGCTGGGTCGCGGTCGAGGAAGATCACCCGCAGCGCGACGTCGCCGCCGTCTGGCGCGACAACCGCGAGTTCCTGCGACGCCTGGGATACTGACGAAGCAGAATGCGGAATTGACCGGGCGATTGTTC
The DNA here is from genome assembly GCA_964646065.1 of uncultured Planctomycetaceae bacterium. Classification (GTDB taxonomy): domain Bacteria; phylum Planctomycetota; class Phycisphaerae; order SM23-33; family SM23-33; genus CAZYDC01. The sequence goes on from CAZYDC010000014.1 coordinate 8,139, forward strand.
TGTTTCCTCAAAGCCCGGCCAAGGCCTTGGCCGGGTTTGATGTGCATTTGGACCGGGCTTGTCGAGAAGGAAATCTAAGCATGAGCATCCGCAACGACCTATCCCCTCGCCCTCCGATGGGCTGGAACAGTTACGACACGTTCGGCGACTTCGTCACCGAGGCCGAGGTCAAGGCGCAAGCCGACGCGATGGCACGGTTGCTGCTGCCGGCCGGGTGGAACTACCTGGTGATCGATTGCGGCTGGTATCTGCCGCGCTTCCCCGACCGGCCTTCAACGTACGAAAACGACATCGTGCTGGACGAATGGGGTCGCCTGGTCCCGGTGGTCGAGCGATTTCCCTCGTCGGCGGGCGGGGCAGGCTTGCGGCCGCTGGCGGATTACGTGCATGGGCTCGGTCTGAAGTTCGGCCTGCACGTCATGCGGGGCATTCCGCGCATCGCAGCCGCCTGCAACCTTCCGATCCTCGGCAGCGAGCAGCGGGCGGGCGATGTCGCCGACCGGCAGTCGTTTTGCCCGTGGTCAACCGGAATGTGGGGAATGGGCTGGTCGCAACCCGGCGCGCAAGCATATTACGACTCTATCTTCGCGCTGTACGCCCAGTGGCAGGTGGATTTCGTCAAGATGGACGACATGGTCGGTTACGCAAAGCCCTCTGAGGCCCCCGGCAAGCCCGGCCAAGGCCTTGGCCGGGTTTCTTTGGCCCCCTACTACAAAGATGACGTCTCCGGCGCCCGCGCCGCTGCAAACGCCACGGGTCGCGACATGGTCCTGAGCCTTTCGCCCGGCGATTTTGCCTCGGCCGAGTTCGCCCCTCACATGAAACAGCACGTCGAGATGGCCCGCCTTTCGGCCGACCTGTGGGACGAGTGGCCGCCGCTCAAGCGCCAATTCGACCTTTGCCCACCGTGGGCGGGGCACATCGGCAACGGTTTCTGGCCGGACATTGACATGCTGCCGTTGGGCATGATCGGCCTGCGGCACGGCAGCCAGCGAGGGCCGGACCGCAAAACCCGATTCACCGACGACGAGCAGCAACTGATGATGACTCTCTGGGCGATCTTCCGCTCGCCGCTGTTCTTCGGCGGCGACCTGACGCGCCTGGACGAGGCGACACTGGCCTTGCTGACCCATCCGGAAGTGCTGGCCGTCAACCAGCACAGCACGGCTAACCGGCAACTCTTCCGCCGAGGCGAGCACGCCGGCTGGACCGCCGACTCGCCGGGCGGCAAAGAAAAATACCTCGCGGTATTCAATCTGGCCGACGACGGGCCGGCGGAAATCGCCGTCGGCCTGGACGAACTTGGAATGGCAGGACAGGTTCGGCTGCGAGACCTTTGGAGAAGGCAGAACCTGCCGCCCGCCAGCGCTATCCGCCTTGCCGTACCGGCCCACGGCAGCAGGTTGGTAAAGGTTTCAAACTAGCCGAGTCGATAATCCTTGATGGATCGTGTGTTCGCGGTTCCCGAACAGCGAACGCTGTCATTTTATCTTTCAACAGCCAACGGTGGATAACCGGGGTAAAACCTATTTCAATCGTACCGGCAACCGGCCCGATCAATGGCGCCCGATGGCACAGCGAACTGGCGGCGCCAACCTGCCCTGAAGTTCCAAGCTATCCGCAACAACCCTGTCAACAACTTATCCACAGGGGTTAAGTGGCGTTCTGCCTATCTTAAGGTCTTACATCAACAAGACAAAGGTCCGTGCCATATCCAATAATTTGCGCAATCCACAGGCACTATCAGTATAGATTACGGGATATACCTACTACATAGTAAGAGAAGGTCCCAGGGGACGACAGGCCGAATTCTTAGGCTAAGACAGCTTTTCAACTTTGGGCTTGCGGTACAGTAAGGTCAATATTAAACCCGCCGTCAGCAGGCCGGCAGCAATGTACAGAGCCATGTCAAACGATCCGTTTGGGTTGACCTTGGTCTTGGTGGCGTTCTTGAAGAATTCCATGAGCATGGGGCCGACGCCGCCGGCGACGCCCCAGGCAAAAAGAACGACGCCGTAAATCGCGCCCATGTTCTTGGCGCCGAAGGTGTCGGCGGTGAACGACGGCATGGTGCCAAAACCGCCGCCGTAGCAAAGCATGATCCAGCAGCAAATCGCCAGGAACGTCCAGTAGCTGTGTACGCCCGGCAGGAGGAGGAACAGGGGAATCTGCGTCAGGAAGATCAGGAGGAACACGTTGCGGCGGCCAAGCTTCTCGCTGAGCCCGCCCCAGAAAAGCCGCCCGAACCCGTTGAAGAACGAACCCGCAATCGCAATGGTTCCCGCCGCAATGGGCAAAAGGCCCAAGTTTTCCTGGGCCATATTGGCCAGGTTAGCGATCAACGCGATGCCGGCAGCCACGTTGAAGAATAATATGCCCCACAAGATATAAAGTTGGGACATTCGTTTGGCCCCACCCAAATCGACGGTGGCAACAGTGGCGACGGTCTTGGCCTTGGCCCCCGCCACCGTGTATCCCGCCGGCGGATTAACCAGCCTGCGCGAGGCCAGCGTGATTCCTATCAAGAAAATCACGCCCGAAACATAGAATACGTACGACACGCCCGGCGCGGTCACGTAGTGTCCGGCCGTCTTGGTCGAAAACGCGTCAATTACCAGCGGTGCGAATAGCGACATGAACGCGGCTCCAAGGCCAAAGCCCATCACCGCCAGGCCGGTAATCAGGCCCTTCTTGTCGGGGAACCATCGCGTCAGCACGGCGATCGGGGTGACATACGCCAAACCGTTGCCGATGCCCCCAATGACCCCGTAGCCCAGCCAAAGCAGGTAGATATTGTCGATCTGGTGCGCCAGCGCCGCTATGAGCGTGCCGATTCCAAACAATATGCCGCCGATGGTGGCGACTTTGCGGCTGCCGGCCTTATCGACCAGCCGCCCGCCCAGGGCGGCCGAGAACCCCAGGAAGAAAATGGTCATGGCGAACGTGATGCCGACCATATACTCGCTCCAGCCATGCACTTGGATGAGCGGTTTTTTGAACACGCTCCAGGCATAGACGGTGCCCAGCATCATCTGGATCAGCACGCCGCAAAGGGCGATGATCCAGCGGTTGGGCAGCGCGGGGGATTGAACGATACCGGGGGCGGACGGGGGGAGCGTATCTTGCGTCGTCATCCGAGCAGTTCCTTCTTGCCGGGATCTCCGGCGAGGCCATTGGCCCGCGGCCTTCATGGACCGCTCGCGTAGAGTATCCACAATTTCCTGCGGTGTTGCAAGCGTTTTCAGTGCCGGGTGCCATGCCCAAGTCCGCGCGGGCATGTGCGCACCATGTGACCTGTCCGCGTCGTGCGCACATGCCCGCGCGGACTTGGGCATGGCACCCGAATCAGACGCCGAACCGTCTTCCGTGTCACCTCAAGCGTACTTCATTTTGGCGATCCAGTAGAACGGCCGGCCTTGCACGATGTACTTGCGCTCAAAGTTCGTGCCGACCAGTTCGCCCTGCTTGTCGGTGAACCGCGGGAAGCCGATCGACACGAATCCCCGGGCCTGCCCCAGGATGGATCGAATCTGGTAAAAGTAATCCAGGTGGTCCGTCACCACGATCAGTTGGCCGCCGGTTTTGAGAACCCGCCTCGCCTGCCTCACGAAACCCGGCTGGATCAGCCGCCGCTTGTGGTGCCGCTGCTTGGGCCAAGGATCGGGAAAATACACGTGGATGCGCCAGAGAGAATCGTCAGCCAGGCGGGTCTTGAAGAAGGGTCCGGCATCGGCACTGAGGATTTTCGCGTTGGTGCGGTTTGCCCGGCGCAGGCGGTTGGCGGCGTACGCGGCGTAGGCCTTGGCCCACTCGATGCCCAGGAAGTTCACTTCGGGCCTCGTCGCCGCCCTGGCCGCAAGAAACGTGCCCTTGCCCGTCCCGATTTCGATCTCCACCGGCCTGGTGTTGCCGAAGAGTTCCGCGAAATCGATCCGCCCCGGCGCGGTGGCGAAGGAATCCTCCAGCAGCACACCGGTGGTGTCCCACCGGTTGCTCCTGCCGCGCGACAGATGTTGAGGCGAATTCGACCGCATGAGGGCAATAGTAATATATTAATTCCGATTGGCCCACCTTATCTTTATCTTCTTACACATGCTCAAACAACGACTGCGCGATATTCTATTAGAGGTTTCGACGGTGATTCTTGCGGGTCTCTGCGGCGCGATCTTTCGCGAGGGGCCTGCCAGCTGGATTGCTCCCCTGGCCATCGTAATCGTCGCCGTGCTTATCCTCGTGTGGATTAGCGTCAGACGGTATCGGCGAGACCGCTAAGCGCCGGCGCGTTGGGGGCTATAAGAATAATTGCTGACCGTTGCCCGGACCGCCCGGATGTATATAATGAATTGCGATAAGTAATTGCGTGCGATGTCCGGCGCGCAAGCGTAGTGTCGATAATTTGCTGTCAACGATCACCGAATAGATGGGAGCGAAACATGTTAGAGACCTTGGACAAGATCATGGCGGCCGGACTGGGAGCGATGTGCATGACGCGCGACCGGGCGGAGGAGCTTTTCGACGAGGCCGTCAAGCGCGGGAAGGAAGTGCAGGCCAACCGCGAGAAGTTCGTCTCGCAGTTGACGGATTCGGCCAAGCAGGCCCGCACCAACCTGGAGGACACGGTCCGCAAACAGGTTAACTCGGCGATGAAAGGCCTGGACCTGCCCACGCGCGAGGATCTGCAGCGGATCGAGGCCAAGCTGGACCAACTGCTGACCCCTAAACAATAGAACCGCTAACAAACGAACCGCCGCCCGGAACGCGAAGGACGCAAAGGCGAGAATGAATTGTTTTGTTCCCCGCGTGCTGTGCGGTGAGATCTTTGCTTTAGGCGACTTGCCCCCGAGCCCTTATGGACCTGGATATTTTTCCGAAGCGATTTCGCCTGGGTCGAACGGTCCAGCATCTCCGGCGGTATCGGCACATTGCCGGGGTGCTGATGAAGTACGGTCTGAGCGACCTGAGCGGCGGCTTGCGGCAGCGTTGGCCGCTGCGCGGCGGGTCGATGTCGGCCGACGAGCGATTGGCCCTGCACGCCCGCGGGCGCCCCGAGCGGTTGCGCATGGCGCTGGAGGAAATGGGGCCGATGTTCGTCAAGCTGGGCCAACTGCTCAGCACCCGCCCGGACCTGATCGGCCCGGAGTACGTCGCCGAATTCGAGAAGCTCCAGGACCAGGTCGCCCCCGTGGCTTTCGAGAAGATCCGCCCGGAGATCGAGTCGCAGCTGGGCCGCCCGCTGGGCGAGTTGTTCACCTCGTTCGAGCCCGTGGCGATTGCGTCGGCGAGCATCGCGCAGGTGCATCGCGCGGTGACGCCGCTGGGGCAGATCGTCGCCGTCAAAGTTCGGCGGCCGGGGATGGTGCAGACCGTTCGCACCGAGTGCGAGATGCTCGAGAGCGTCGCCGGATTGATCGCCGCGAGCCTGGGCCCGGAGGACACGATCGACCCCGTCAGCCTGGTGCATGAGTTCACCGAGGCCGTGAACAAGGAAGTGGACCTGGGCACCGAGTTGAACAGCCTCCAGAGCTTCGGGCGGAATTTCCCCGACGACCCGACCGTACACGTGCCCTACGCGGTGCCCGAGCTGTGCGCCAAGGGCGTGCTGACGATGGAATACATCGAGGGCGCCAAGCCCATCTCGGCCGAGGCGCTGATGCTGGCGGGGCTGGACCCCAAGGTGGTCGCCGACCGCGGCGCGGCCTTCGTCCTGCGGCAGATATTCGAGTTCGGACTGTTCCACACCGACCCGCATCCGGGCAACCTGTTCATCCTTCCGGGCAACGTCATCGCGCCGGTGGACTTCGGCCAGGTCGCCCGCCTGACCGCCACCGACCGCGCGATCATGTCCGAGTTGATGCTGGCGATCGTGGACGGCGACGCCTCGCGACTGGTGCGCGCCGCGGGACGGGCGGAGATCACCAGCCCGCGCACCAACCCCCGCCAATTGCAGCGAGACCTGGAAAAAGTGCTGGAGAGCTACGACGGTCTGCCCTTCAAGGAAATGCCCTTCGGCGCCATCATGGCGCAGGCGTTCGACATCATCCGCCGCCACCGCCTGCACCTGCCGGCCGAACTGACGCTGACGATCAAGAGCCTCACGATCATCGACCACCTGGCCCGGACGATCAGCCCGGAACTCAACCTCGTCGAGCACCTGCGCCCCTACGCCCGCAAACTCGCCGCCGAGCAGGTCAGCCCCAGCCGCCTGCTGAAGCGCGGCCGCCACGCCCTGCGCGACGCGGTCAACCTGGCCGAAAACCTGCCCGACGACCTGCACGACATCCTCGAAAAATTCCGCCTCGGCCACTTCCAGATGCACTTCCACCACGAGCACCTGGAGGACCTGATCCACACGCTGGACCGAAGCTCCAACCGGATCAGTTTCGGGCTGGTTATCGCCGGACTGGTGGTCGGATCCAGCTTGCTGGCCCCGCAGAAGGAAACCTTCTTCGGCCTGGTGCGCCTGCAAACCCTGGGTGTGCTGGGCTACCACGTCGCGACCATCATGGGACTCTGGCTGCTCATCTCCATCGTCCGAAGCCGGCGATTGTGAGTCTCCTGCGTTGGTAGTGCCGCCGTAAGGCGGTTCTTAAAGAAGCCCCTCACGGGGCCACTACAAACAGGCCTGCCAAAAAAAACGTTGACGCGAGCGATGAACTGGGTACGCTATCCGACTATGTCTGATAGCAGAGGTATACCGTTAACGGAACCGGCCCAGTGCCCTTGCTCGGGCAGGAACCTGGACAAGCTGATCCAACCGGCGGTCCTGGCAATCCTGGCGGCCAAGGCGCTGCACGGATACCGGATCGTTCAGAGCCTTGGGGGCATGCCGATGTTCCGTGGCCACGAGCCCGACAACACGGGCGTGTACCGGTTCCTCAACGCGATGGAGGAGCGCGGCCTGCTCACCAGCGCCTGGGACATCTCCGGCAGCGGCCCGGCCAAAAAGCTCTTCGACCTGACGGCCGAGGGGCGCAAGTGCCTGGCCAAGTGGGTGGTGACCCTGCGCGAGTATCGCCAGCAGATCGGCGAGCTGCTGGAACACCTCCAGCGGGCGAAGGCCCGGCCCGCCGCCCTCTGCCGCTGCCGGAAGAAACCCCAACGCAAGACCCTTGGGCGTTCCGCTAAACGTCCGCGCAAGGCGTGAGGAAGAGATCGCATATGGAATGTAAACCGCTATGGCGAGAATGTATCGGCGAGGCGCTGGGCACGTTTATTTTGGTGCTGTTCGGCGTGGGCTCGGTTCACGCTGCCGCGCTGACCGGGGCGCAGAGCGGCCTGTGGCAGGTCGCGGTGGTCTGGGGCGTCGCGGTGGCGCTGGCGATTTACGCGGTCGGGGCGGTCAGCGGGGCGCACATCAATCCGGCCATGACGGTGGCCTTCGCCGTCTTCCGCAAGTTCCCGATCCGGAAGGTCGGGCCGTATGTTTTGTCGCAGTTGGTCGGCGCCTTTCTGGCGGCGGCGTTGTTGTACGCCTTGTACGGCGGAGTGCTGGCGCGTTTTGAGCAGTCGCATGGCCTGGTTCGCGGGCAGCCCGGCAGCGAGCGGTCGGCGATGGCGTACGGCGAATATTTTCCCAACCCCACAGCCCAGGATCCCTCGCCCGAAACGGTTTCGTTGGCGCAGGCGATGCTGGCTGAGGGGGTCGGCACGGCGATGCTGGCGTTTCTGGTGTTCGCCGTGACGGATCGGCATAATCCCGGTCGGCCCAACGGTTCGCTTTTCGCGTTGTTCATCGGGCTGTCGGTGGCCATCATCATCTCGATCATCGCGCCTCTGACGCAGGCGGGTTTGAACCCGGCCCGCGATTTTGGCCCGCGGCTGCTGGCATATCTGGCCGGTTGGGGCGACATCGCCATCCCCGGGCCCCGAGGCGGATTTTTCACGGTGTACATCCTGGCCCCAATCCTGGGCGCCGTGGCCGGTGCGGCCGCTTACGAGTTCCTGCTGCATTCGGCCATGCGAGTGACCATCACGGCGGAAAAATCGCAAGAGCAAGGAGAGTCCTGAAATGGCGAAAGTGAAAATGATCGTCGTGGGCGGGTTCCTGGGCGCGGGCAAGACGACCTTGCTGGCCAGGGCGGCCCAGTCGCTGGCCCGGCGCGGCGTCAAGGTGGGGTTGATCACCAACGACCAGGCCGCCAACCTCGTCGATACGGGCGTGCTTCGCCAGGCCGGCCAAGAGGTCAAGGAAGTCGCCGGCGCGTGCTTCTGCTGCGCATTCAACCGATTGCTCTACGTGTGCGACGAACTGATCGCATCCTTCGGTCCCGACATTATCATCGGCGAGCCGGTCGGCAGTTGCACCGACCTGTCGGCGACCGTGCTCCAGCCGATGAAAAAACTTTGCCGCGACGCCTTCGATCTGGCGCCGTTCACGGTTCTGATCGACCCGGCGGAATTCCTGCGAAATATCCGCGGTGAGGCCTCCGCGCTGGAGTCGGTGCGGTATATTTACCGCAAGCAGATCGAGGAGGCCGACCTGCTGGTGGTGAACAAGGTGGACACGCTTTCGCCGGAGGCGCTGGCCGAAATCCAATCGATGATTCGCCGCGAGTTTCCGGGCATCCCGGCCAGGACGATGTCGTCCGCGACGGGCGGCGGCGTGGACGAGTGGTTGGACGCGATTCTTGCCGGCGGCAAGTCGGGCGAGCGAATCGCCGAGGTGGATTACGACACCTACGCCGACGGCGAAGCCGCCCTGGGCTGGCTGAACGCGGCCGTGACCCTGGCGGCGCCAAGCCCGATCAGTTGGAAAGTCTTCGGCGCCGACCTGATGACGCGGATGCAAACGCGGTTGACGGCCGCCGCCGCGCGGATCGCTCACCTGAAGATTCTGCTGACCGTCGAAGGCGGCAAGCTGAAAATGAGCCTGACCTCCAACGCCGGCGAACCGTCCGCGGAGGGCGCCGCACCCGCCGGCGGCCGGGCCGACCTGGTCGTCAACGCGCGCGTACAGACGGACCCGGCGGACCTGAAGGCGATTGTGGAACGGTGCATCCAGGAGGCGGCCGGAAAGGCGATCTCCGCCGACATCGTGGAAATCACCAGCTTCCGCCCCAGCCGCCCCAACCCCGTGCATCGATTCGACTCGGTGGTGTAAGGTGGCACCCCCAAGTCCGCTTGGGGGTGTCCCCGGTGTATGCGTCTGCCAAGACACCCCCAAGAAGACTTGGGGGTGCCACAGAAGACTTGGGACGCCGCATGGCGACAAACAACGTCGCCATGCCACCCTTTAACCGTCGTGTCAGGAATAAATTGATTGACGCGAATATCGTCCCGGGTGAGAATGTCGTTCAAAGAGGCGGTCCCGCTATCGGGGCGGGTGACTCGTCAAAATGATTGCTGGACCTTTTTATGAAAACAGAGGTGCGCGTGAAACTCTTTGTTCTGCTGTCGGCGTTTGTGGCCCTAGGCACGTTGAGCGGTTGCCGTCACCACGAGATCATCGTGGAGCGCGAGGAGCCGGCGCCGCCCCCGCCGGACGTCGTGGTCATCGAGGACGGCGCTCCGGTCGACGGCGTGGTTTTCGTCCAACCACCGGTGGTCGAGGAGTACGTGTTCATCGGCGGCCGCTATTGCTACTGGCATCCGGGCTATCACCGCTGGGTGGAAATGCGTCGAGACTGGCGCCCGGGCCGGGGCTGCCACGTGCGCAATTTGCGTAGCTGGCGCGACCGCCCGGTGCACGAAGGGGACGTTCACCGTGGATCGGATAGAAGAGAGGACGTTCGCCATGAGCCGGGCAAGACCGTGACCGATCACCGTACAGACCCAAAGAAGAAGCCGCCGACGAAAACCCCGCCGACGAAAAAGCCTCCGAAGAAAGAGCCTAAGGAAGAAGAGAAGCACTAGAAAAGAATAGAAACGAGATGACTGCAAGCCGGGTAGGATTTGAAAATCCTACCCGGCTTTGACATACACCCCCAGCCATAGTTACAATGGGAACAAACGGGCGAAGTTGTCGCCGTCGGGGCCGATAGCCCGTTGTGTAATTTTGGCAAAGGAGAGGTCGCAAGAATGACCATGACTGTCAAAAACGGGTCATCGGGCAAGCGGTCGCTGGCGCGGAGGAGATTGGCGCGTTTTGCCCTGTTGTTGGCGGCGCTGGGGGCGATGCTCCCGGCGCAGAGCGCCAGCGGCAAGGGCGTCATCGAGACCTACCCGGGCGGCCAAATCAAACTTCAGTACGTCCTGGACGGTTCGGGTCTGAAAGAGGGCGTTTGCCAGGAGCTTTACGAGGACGGCCAGCTCAAGGCGGACATGCATTACAAGGCCGGGAAGCTCCAGGGCGAGTACAGAAGTTTTTATCCCCCGGCCAAACCGACTACCACCAAACCTGCCGACACCAACCCCGCCGGCGCCGCCACCAAGCCCGCCGACAATAAACCCGCCGCGGCCACGCGACCTGCGACCACGCAGCCGGTGTTTCTGCCGATCTACGCCTACGTCAAGCGCCTGCACGTCCTGGCCAACTACCTCGACGGCAAGCTGACGGGAAAGTATGTCGAGTTCGACCGCAACACTAGGCCGACCAAGCAGGCCATGTACCACGAGGGAAAGCTTCACGGCACGTACGTGGAATCCGAGGGCGCCAAGGTCATTAAGGAAGAGGTCTGGTTCAACGGGGAGCTGCTCTACTCGCGTTCGCCCCGGGCGATGGCGCTGGAACTGGCCGCGATCGAGCAGTTGCCCGTCGTGATCAAGGATCCCCTTGCCGGTTCGACGGTTCCGGCCAGTCAGCCCGCCGACCCCAAGCCGGCGACGGGCGATTGGGCCGCCGCCCTGCACCGCCTCATGCAATATCGCTATCTCTGCGGCGTGCCCTACCAGGACCTGTACCTGACCGAGCGGGCCAACAAGGAGACCCAGGCCGCCGCCGAGGTCGTCTGCGCTCTGGGGCACCTGACGCACACTCCCGAAAAACCCGACGGCTTCCCCGACGACAAATACGAGCTAGGCCGCATCGGCGCCGGGCACAGCAACCTTTCGCAAGGCCAACCGACGCTGGAGGGTTCCATCTCCGGTTACATGAACGACTCCGACAAAAGCAACATCGACCGGGTCGGCCACCGCCGCTGGTGCATCAACCCCTCGATGGCATGGACCGGTTTCGGCAAGGACCGCGCGTTCAGCGCCATGTACTCCCTCGACTCCAGCCGCTCCAATATCCCCGACTGGGATTTCGTGGCGTATCCGGCGGCCGGACTGTTTCCCGTCGGCTATTTCGGCGCCAGGCACGCCTGGTCCGTCTCGATCAACCAGAAGAAGTACACGGTCCCCGACGCCAAGCTCGTCAAGGCCACCATCGCGCCCGTGAGGGCTGACTTCAAGACCGCCAAGATGGAGACCGGCGATCCGCTGGACCTGGAATACTTCAAGGTCGCCACGGATGGTTACGGATCGGGCCCTTGCATCATCTTTAGGCCCAAGGGATTCAAGCTCGCGGCCGGACAAGCCTACCGCGTCGAGATCACCGGACTGCTGCTGGACGAAAAGGAAGCGACGATCCGCTACGTCACGGAATTCTGCGACCTGCCCGGGTCCAGGCCGGGCAAGCCGCCCAGGTAAACGACTCGCCACTGAGGGCACAGAGGACTCAGAGGTAAACGGCGAAGAACCGCTTCGCTCGCAAATAAGTCTTCGCCGTTTCGCCGCTGCCTTTGTGATGTAGGCGTTCTGCGCTGTTTCGTTAGAGCCTGTCCGAATAACCTTTTTGTTGTGGCACAGCCGCCCTTGGCTGTGGGTTATTCGGACAGACTCTTAGGCTCGTTTACGGGCCTTTTCTCGCTTCTTAGCGAGTGTAGCTCAGGGCCTTTGGCCCTGGGGACAAGGCTTTCGCTGGTCGCGCACGTGGGCCTTCACCCACGGCAAATCCTTGGTCGCGAATACGGCCACGCCATATCGCGACCGCCACACGGGGACGGGTGCTTCGGGTATTCCCAATGGCTAAAGCCCCGGAAAAGCCCGCCCAGGCGGGCTGCGGAAAGAGAGTCGCGTATCTACCCAGGGCCAAAGGCCCTGAGCTACACTCGCTAAGAAGCGAGACAAGGCCCGTGAACGGGCCTGAAGAAAACGACAACAGCCCGCCACTGAGGGCACAGAGGACTCAGAGGCAAACGGCGAAGAACCATGATTTTCCGTCAGATCCCGGTGCGCCAGGCATTCGTTCGTTCTTCGCTTCTTAACTCTGTGAATCTCCGTGACCTCAGTGGCGGGTTGTTTTTGGGGTGGGCAAACAGTGACAAAAATGTAACGTCGGCGCTCGAAATTTGTCGAGCAAAAATAAATCCGGCTTTGGAGCAAGATTTTATCTCCCGGCCCGGCCGGGAGATGGCACGGCGCGTTCTTTTTTTTTCGCCCGAAAACGGTCAAAACGGCCCTATATATAGAGGGACTGTGTTTTTTTAGCAGTCGCTCGCGCGGGCCTGTTAGAGGCTCGCGGCGGATATTTGACAAGTGAATATGGGGCTGGCGAGTTTCCGGGTGCCATGCCCAAGTCTGCGCGGGCATGTGCCGGCGACTCG
>CAZYDC010000015.1:0-20299 GCA_964646065.1 uncultured Planctomycetaceae bacterium
GTTTGCGGCCTGTGTCTAGGCCTGGCGGCATGGCAGCCGAAACTGGCGTGGACGGTTCTACTTCGTTTAGCCGATCCCTTCAGCGGGCACGGCTGGCCTCGCCAAACCCAACTGGAGATCGATGAGCCCCGCACGCGGATCGGCCGCAACGAGACGTTCCAGGTTCGCGGTCTCATTCGCGGCGTGATCCCGGAAAAAGCCTTGGTGACGTTCCGCCAGGAGGAAGGCTCGATTCCGGGCACCCTTCCTGCCATCGGAAAGAGCTACGGCGCGGTGGCGGCCGACGAGTTGCCTCCGCCGATCAACGTCACGATCAACCCCGTGGGCGAGGCCAACGTGGAAGCCGCCTACCAGGTCAGCGGAGTGGAAGTCAGCGTCGGCAATGCCGAGGAACTTTATAAGGATCTCATGGGCAGGGCCAAGGCGTTCAGCGCGCACGATCTGGAGAAGGTTCCCGTGGTCCTCAAGCCCCGCAGCGACGTGCGATGGGGCTTTGTGGTCGAGGCCTTCAACCAGACGTACCGGGCGAAGTTCAGGAGCATCCTGTTTGCGCCGAGTTGATGGTCCGTGTAGCACGTGGTTTTGTGGTTCTGCGCCAGGCGGCGGCATTAAGCCTCCGGCGTCGGTGGCAGCCGTTTGGGCGCCGTGAATGTTGCCCAACACAAGGAGTCATCCATGAGCGATCGGACTCAAGCAGCCGCCGGCAAGGCGGGCCTGTCCAAGAACCGCGCCGCCGCGAAATATACCCCCAATGTCACGCCGCTGATCGACGTGATGTTCCTTCTGCTGCTGTTTTTTCTGCTGACCACCGTGTTCCGGGTGGATGAGGGCACGATTCCCGGAACGCTGCCTAAGATTCCCGGATCCGGCGCCGCGGAAGTGGATCGGGACCTCGGTTTGAACGTCTACGTCCGCCCGTTGGGCGAGGCCGGAGTGTCGGCATCGTACGAGGTGGGCAACGGCGGCGAAGTCATCATGGACCCGCAGCAGCTTTATGCGCGTCTGGCCTCGCCGATGCCTCTGCTGGACGCGAGGCGGTCGCAAGTGCCCGTGACGATTCGGGCGCGAAGCGACGTGCGTTGGCAGTTCGTGCTGGAGGCCTTTAACCAGGCCACGCGCGCGAAATTCCAGAAGATATCGATTCATCGCGAAAGTTGAGCACAGGAGATACTGTCATGCGTGCCAAACTACTTGTAACCATCCTGACCGTGACGTTCGCCGCGGCGGCGATCCTCCAGGCGCAGTCTGGGGCGAAGAAGACCGCGCCGACAAAAACCGCGCCGGCAAAGACCGCTCCGGCCAAGACGGCCGCACCGGCCGTGCCCGCGGGTCCGGCCCTCAGCGCCTACGAGCGCATGGACCTGTGGCTGCTCGCGGAGAACCTCACGGCCATGCACATGACCGAGACGCTCCGGGCCATGTCGGAAGAGTACAAGGGCGATGCCTCCGTCAGCGGGCTTAGCGGATACGCCGCCGCGGAGATCGGGCTGGCCAACCTGGAGACCGACCCCGCCGTTCGCCGCAAGTTGCTCGACGAGGCCGCCGAAAGCCTGCCCAAGCTCGTCGAGAAAACCCGCGATACCGTCAAGGAAGAGGACACCATCAAGAACCTCGGATACCGCCTGAAGCTGGTCGATCTGCTGGGGCGGTCGCAATGCGCCCTGCACGCCGATGTCCTGCTCATGCTCATGGGCGGCGAGGAGGATCGCCGGATCATCATGCAGTATACGGGCGTCATCCTGACCCCCAAAAAGGCGGGCGGAAGGACCATGCTGGAGTTACTGCAGGACGACATCGATGCGGAAGTGGAGAAGGTCAACGGCAACTCGGAAATCGCGGTCAACAACCAGGTCCCCCTGGAAACCCTCCAGAATGAGTTGAAGTACAGCACCGCCTGGTTCAAGGTCTATCGCGGGTTGGCCTCGACCGTCGTGAACGAGCGGGCCGACTTGCTGGAAGGCGCCCGCGAGGCCGCCGACAAGTACGCCAAGGGCGACTGGCCCGGGGCCGAAGGGCCCGACGCCGCCTCGCTGCTGGTTCAAGGCGAGGCCAGCACCGAATTGGCCATGACCTGGCGGATGAAGGCCAAGGCCGCCAAGGACTCCAAATCGATCGAGGCCCAGACGGCCGCAAGCGACGCCGAGAAGGAATTCGGCGAGGCCGACAAATACCTCAAGAACGCCTTGGACTGCAAGAGCGTCCCGGACGACGACGGCAAGCAACACAGTCTGATCACCCCCGACCTGAAGGTGAGCGTCCTCTACCAGATCGCCAGGAACCTGATCGAGTGGGGAAAATACGACGACGCCCTCAAAGCCGTCGACGCGTACGGGCCGACGATCGTCAAGCCCGAACTGCTCGGGAAGGACGCCGAAATCCGCGCCGCCGTGAACACCGCGATGCTTAAGAACCATCTGTACTTTCGCTGGGCGGAGAACACCACCGATAAGACCCAGGCCGACAAGTATCGCCTGCTGTCCCAGGCGGCCCTGATGGACTTCATCAGCGCCCACAAAGAGCAGGTGGCGATCATCGCCGCCTTCTACAAGATCATCGCCAACAAGTACCGCGATGCGCCCACTCCGCCGCCCGGAATCGCCAACGACGACAAGTACGTCGATGATTATCTCGGCAAGCTCAACCCGGTCTTCCAGTTCGCCATCGCCAAGGACGAGTTCAACACCGCCTTGGATCTCTGCGACCAGAAGGATCCAGCGAAGCTCAAGGAGACCATAAAGACCAACGCGGCGGCGAAAAAACGTATGGAGAAGGCGGACAAGTTGTTGACGATGATCATCGACAACAAGGGCGAGGAAGCCATTCCGCTGCAAGCCCAGGCCAGCGAGTTGGCGGGAGTGGTGGAGGAATTGCTGGACATGGGCTGGGAAGCGGGCACAAAGAGTGTCGCGTCCGGAAAGAAGGACGGGGTGCTTAACGGCTGCGTCATCTTCAGGAGAATCCTGTCGGCGCAGAATTCCGGCGACAAAACCGCCGCGAGACGGAAGGAATTCATCGCCGCATTGACCACGCTCCTGGGCAATGCCCAGTGGGTCAAGGACCCCAAGGTCAGCATCTGGTACGTGGACATGGGCGAGCAGTATTCCAAGTCCGCGGATGCCCAGAGCGCTCCCGACAAGAAAATCCCGGATTACCAGGAAGGCATCAAGGCGTATCGCCTGGTTGCCCAGACCAACCAACAGACGTACATGTATTCCCAGTACAAGGCCCTGAGCATGGAATACGACATGATCCAGACGGTCCATGACACTGGCGGCGACAACGCCAAGGTCAGCGCCTTGTCCGGGGAGTTCATCAAACGCCTGGGAGAGTATGTCAACCGGGTCAAGGACGCCATCAAGCCGCTGGCTGACGCTTCCGCCAAGCTCTCCGATGGGGACACCCAATATCTGGCCGCGCTGAGGTATTGGGGCGCGGACTCGGCGTTCCTTTGCGACGTCGTCAAGTGTGAGTATCTCAACCTCAAGACGCAGGCGATGGATGACCTGGACAAACTGCCCGCCCAGTGGCCTGATTCTCCTGACGTGCTGGAAAAGGCCACGGTATACGAGGTCCAGCAGCACATTGCCCTCGGGGAGATCACCCAGGCCAGCGAGCACATCGAGGAAATGAAAAAGTTGCATCCGCATGAGGCCAATGCTTTGATGCAGTTGGTAATCGGCAAGCTTCGCAAACAGATTCACGACATCGAAAACAAGCCAGACAAGGCGCCGGAATTCAAGAGGCAACGCGAGATGTACTTGAAGTTCGCCGATGACCTGCTCAAGACCCATCCCAACGATTACGCCTTCGAGCAGATGCGGGCCGATGCGCTGCTGGTGAGTGATCAGTTCGACGAGGCGCTCAAGATGTTCGAGCAACTGGCCAAGACCGAGCAGGAAAACCGCGCGGCCTCCGAGAAGGTAGCGGACGCATTTGTGGACAAGCTGGCGGCCGCCATGGACAAGGCCCAGGGCAATATCCCGGAGGTCCTCCAGTTGGCCGAGGAATTCCCAAAGGCGGTCAAGGAAAAGAGAATCGACGCCTCGTCCAAGGGCTATGCCGGAGCGCTGGCGACCGTTCTGGCGTACGCTAAGGGGACCACCACCGATCCGGCGGACGCCGAGGAGCGGGCCAGGCAGGTTGTGCAGGCATACAAGGCCGCCATGACCGGGCTTCGGAAGGACCTCAAGGTCGATATCCCGCGCGACTCCGTCAACATGGCCGGTCTGGCCAAGCTGTACTACTTGCAGAAGAAGTATGAAAAGGCCTTGGAGAACTACATGCCGCTGGTGTCGGGGCTGTGGGTGACGGCCAATGACAAGCACGTGCCGGAAGACCTGAGGAAATCCTATCTGGCCCAATACGCCCAGGCCCTGTTGGATAAGACCCGGTGCGAGTATGAGTATTTCATGACCACGGCGGATCTCCAGAAGAAGAAGAAACAGATGCAGAATCTGGATCTTAGGATCAAGGAGTTCCACGACAGGAACAGCGAGTTCTGGGGCCTGTACGCGGATTTCAACAAGATTGACTCTGAGGCGAAGACTATCGCCGAAAGCAAGTGATCGCGCGGGGGCGGCGAGAAATTGTGCTGGTTGCGGTAATCAGCGTTGAAGTTGGCGAAGCAGGCCTTATACTAACATCGAGATGGGCCGGCGCCGTCCCCAAAGGCGCCGGCGGCTTGGCGGCTTACCCAAGTGGACCAAGGGGACGGATTGCAAATCCGTTATTCGTGGGTTCAAATCCCACAGCCGCCTTCTGAAGGATGACGTTGGACCGAACCTGATAATGGCCGTGTATGGGAAAGGGTCAATATGATCCGCAAGACGCTGCTTGTGCTGCTTTCGGTTGGATTGGTTTGCGGTTTGGCTGTGGGTGCCGTGAAGACCATCGTTCTCAAGGACGGCTCGACATACACGGGCGAGGTCACGGAGAGCGGCGGCGCCTGCCAGATCAAGTTGCCCACGGGTGAAGTGATCAGCTATCCCAAGGACAAAGTCACGGTGTCGGCGGCAGCCGACCCGACCGTGGAGTACAACGCCCGCCTGGGCAAGATCGACCCCAAAGACGCCGACGGGCACACGGATATCGGCGTCTGGGCACAGCACGGCGGCTACCTTGACCTCGCGTACAAGGAGTATTCCGAAGCCCTGAAATTGAATCCGGGCGACGCGCGGGCCACACTGCGGCTTCAGCAGGTGAAGGATATTCTGGACGCTTTGGCCAAGGCGGGCAGCAAGGTCGAAATCACCACCAAGCCTGTCCCCGGGCCCGGGCCGGCCCCAGGCCCCGAGGTCGCGCAGGCCAATCTGATCGACGACGAAGACATTTACAAGATCCGGATGTTCGAGATCAGGAAACGCGAGATCAGGGAGAACCCGGGGATTGCGATCGATTTCGACAAAACGGTGCGGGCCGATTTCGTCAAGAAGATGCGCGAAACGGGGATTGAACCGTACACGAACAAGAACGCCGAAAACATCTTCATGAGTCTTAACAGGACCGACCAACTCCTGCGGATTATGGGGAATTCCGGTGATCAGGGTTTCCTGGACAGAATCCGTATCAAGACCGACCCGGAATTCATGAGGATTTACCGCAGGGACATCGCGCCGCAACTCAGAACGAGCTGCGCGCAGGACGGTTGCCATGGCGCGCCCCAAGGCAAGGGCGGATTCAAGTTGTTCACCACGAAGAGCGACCGGGCCGACTACACCAACTTCCTGATCCTGGGCCTTTGGGCCAGGGACGGGAAATACATGATCGATCGCCAGAATCCCGAAAAAGACTCGCTGCTGCTGCAGCATGGCCTGCCCTTGGAACTGGCCAAAGCAGGCCATGGGCACCCCAAGGTCCAAGGGCGCCTGCCCCTGTTCAGGGGCACCAGCGCGGACAACTACCAAAAATTCCTGAGCTGGATCAAGTCCCTCGCGGGGGACGTGCCTCCGGCTTATCGCACGGAGTATCAACCGCCCGTCGGGTTGCAACTGAACTCCAAAGGCGTGGATTTTCTTCATGAGGAACCGACGTCGGCCCCGGCCAGCAAGCCCGCCGACGACGGAAGCAAGGATTCCCTGGATAAGTAGATTCTCGTGCTGCTACTGATTGTATTTACGGTGCCCCTGGTGATCGCGGTGATGATCTTCACGGCGGTGGGCTTTCGGCAGTGGCGGCGCCGGGCTCGTGTGGCTCGCAAGTCGGGCGAACTGGGCCTGCGGTTTTCGGTGGACGATCCGTTTGATATTCCTCGCCGATACGCGGAGCTGGCCCTGATGGGCAGCGGGCACAGTTTGACGGCGGAGAACGTCACGTACGGTTACATGGAAAACCGCCCGGTGCGGGCGTTTGACCTTCATTACGAGATCGGCCACGGGACCAGGCGCCTCATGCGGCGATACGGCTGCGTGCTGCTGGAGATGCCCCGGCCGCTGCCGGAACTGCTGGTCTGGCGCCCCAGCCGCGAATGGACGTTGCCGATGGACTGCGACGAACGGATCGGCCCCTGGAGCTATATCGGTCCTCGCGACCTCGCGCTGGCCGCCCTGGACGCCGGTTTGGCGGATGCACCGGACGGCGGGTGCTTCCAGGTCCGGGCGTCGGTTGTGCTGATCGGCGTTCCCAGGGAACGCTTTTCGGCGGACTATTTTGGGCACCTGCCGACCTTGCGGAAGGTCGCCCAGGCACTGGAAGAACTCTGTCCCGCCTCGGGGCCGTCTGGCGGGACGCGTGAAACTTCCGCGGCTGTTGCGGAAAAACAAAGTATGCCCGCCGCCGGGGCGAAAGGGTTTGCAAAGCCCCCAACGGCATGATAGAAACATAGGGTGTCTTGCGTGTCGCGGACGCCCGTAGGAGAATCATTGTGCGAAATATCGGAACCGTCCTGAAGTTGCTGGCCGCGGCTTTCCTCGTCGGCGGGCTGGTCAGTTGCTCTTCCCCCAAGGACCAGAGCACTAAGCATCTGACGGAGGCCATCGACAAGGCCCAGCGGATGACCCAGCGGGCCGTCGCACTGATGGCCAATCCGTTCTACACGCAGAAGTCCACGGGTGTGGCCACGCCGTTTATCAAGCGTCCGGCCGGCAGCCAGGTCGGGCCCTTCTTCAAGATCGCCGACGACGCGGTGACCCACCGCAGCGGTCTGGAGAAGGAATCCGCCGACATGCAAATCGGCTCGATCGACTCGGTCCATCCCGAGGCCATCAAGGATCTGGAAACCGCCCGCAAGGATCTGGATGAAGCCATCAAGGCGGACGGCGCGGCGGGCGAGGCGGAAATGGCATTGGCCAAGTCCACGCAGGCCGACATTCTCAACGTCGAAGCCCAATACTACTGGGGCCTTGCGTTGGCGCAAAGCGACAAGATTGCCCCCGCGATGGAAATCGCCAAACACCAACTCGATTTGGCTCAGGTGTGCGCCCAGAGCATCAATGCGGCCCAAAGGTTCGTCACGCTGGACGCCAAAGACGTCCAGAAGTTTTTCGACGAAGCGACTGGGGCCCTGGCCGCACTGACCAAGGAAAGCACGACCAAGAAAGGACAGATCGCCGCCACCACCGCGCAAATCCAGGAGTTGCTGGCCACGACCGCCAAGCAGCAAACGGACACGGCGTTGCTGGAGGCGGATGCCCGCCAAGCCTTCGGGGACAACGCCCTGGCGATCACCGATAAGATCGCAGCTCTTCGCCAAGCTATTGGCGCGAAAACCACAGAGATGAAAGGCCTGGAACTCCAGCGGCAGCAACTGCGGGACCAGGTGGCTGTCCTGACCGTGCAGATCTCCACTACCCAGGCCCAAGTCCAGGTCGCGCAGGATGCGCTTCAGGCCAAAAAGGGTGTGATGGATTCCAACGACAAAACCATGCATCAGGCCCAGGATAGCCTGGCCAAAGCCCGCGATGCGGCGCTGCTGGCATTGAAAGATGCCTTCGCCGCGTACGCCGGCTGGGAGGAAAACGCCAAGAAGGTTTCGAACTATCTCGACCTGGCGGTGAAAAGCCCCGGGAACCCGCGGGATCCTCATGCCTTGGCGGAACTGGGGGCCAGGGGGATGGATCTGGGCGCCGTGAACGCGGAACTGGCGGCCGGTGCGGCGCGAATGAAACAGCAGCGGCAGGAACTGGAAAGCATCTGGAATCAAAAGGCAGGGACCGCCATGATCGGCGGAGGGACGGAATTGCCCGCAGTGTCCAGTGGCGAAGCCGAAGGATATCTCAAGGCGGCGGCGGATGCGTTCAAGAAGGCCAGGGACGCGTACGATTCCGCGACCAAGGTTTTGCCCAGCACCCCGGTGGGTCAGAATATCGCGTGGGTGTACCAGGCCTCGGAAGCCAAGGCTTGGCGATCGCTGGCGGCCATCTCGCCCGACGATGCCGGCACCGCGATTCCTGCCGCCCAGAGGTTGGAAACGCTCGCAAAGGAAGGGCGGGAAAACTCGCCCTACATCAAGAACGTCGATACCCCGGTTGCAACGAAATAAGTCTCGGAGCGTAGCCCGCCTCGGCGGGAGTATCACGGCCGTACGGGCGTGATACGTACAGATAAGCTGCCCGCGCGACACATGAGGGCAGGCGACCGCCGCGCGGGTGGACGAGTTGTCGAGTTGTAAAGAAGGTGTGTCCATGAGCCATTACCTTACCAAGGCGATCGGCGAGTTGGCTTCCGAACTCGTCGCCGGCTTGCTCAGGCTCCGCAAGGGGTATGTGGACTCCGCCGAGGCACTGCTTGGCATCCTGGAACCCGCCCAGGAATATCCCTACGAGTTCATCGTCTACCGCCTGACGGGCTTTCGAGGCCGCCGGGCGAATCCCCCCGAGGCGATCCCCGGCAAGCACCTTCGGGTGGACCTGCTCCGGATGATGCTGGACATCAGCCGGAGCTTCGAGCTTCTCGCGAGCGACTATCGCGAGGGCGCCTGCGACGTTTCGCAATTGGCCCAGCGCCTGGGTGTTTCCACTAAGACGGTCCAGCGCCTGCGCCGTCGGGGGCTGCCGGCCCGATACCTGGTCTTCCCTGACGGAAAGCCACGCATCGGTTTCCTGGACAGCTCCGTCGAGGCGTTCATGCAGCATCGCGCCCAGCGGCGGGCCAGCCGCTTCTCGCTGTTGACGCCCATGCAGCGGATGGACGTGATCCGCCGCGCTCGGCGAATGGCCATGTTCACCCACTGTACGCTCAGCGAGGTCGCCCGGCGAATCGCCGCCCGCACCGGCAGGGCCGTCGAGACCATCCGCTACACCATCCGCCGGCACGACCTCCGCCACCCGCGCGAGGCCGTTTTCCCGCACCTCACCGCCCCGTTGGACGACACGCAGAAAGAGGTCATCTTCCGCTGTTTCCTTCGCGGCGTTTCGGCGCCCTCGCTGGCGGCCAGCTACAACCGGACCCGCGGCAGCATTTATCGGGTCATCAACGAAATGCGGGCCAGGCAGCTCATGCAGCGGCCGATCCCGCTGATGTATAACCCGCAGTTCGAGTTGCCCAACGCCGACGAACTGATCCTCGCTCCCGCAACCTCGGAGCCCTTCGCCGGGCTGGTCCAGACGATCTCGGCCGCCAAGGCCGCCCGCCAGCCCGAGGATCTTCCGCCGTACCTCAAGGCCCTCTATGACGTGCCGCTCCTGTCGGCCCCGCGCGAGCGGGACCTGTTCCGCCGGTACAATTACATCAAGTTCAAGGCCGACAAGCTTCGCCAGTCGATCGACATCAACCACGTCCGCACCAGCGTGCTGAAGGACATCGAGACGCTGCTTCTCCAGGCCAACGGCGTCAAGAACGAGATCGTCCGTGCGAACCTGCGGCTGGTGGTCTCGATCGCCAAGAAGCACGTCGGCAGGGCGCAGGACCTTTTCGAGCTGATCTCCGATGGCAACGTCTCGCTGCTGCGGGCCGTGGAAAAGTTCGATTACTCCCGCGGCAACCGCTTCAGCACCTACGCCTCCTGGGCCATCATCCGCGGGTTCGCCCGCTCGGTGCCGCAGGAGCAATTCCTGCTGGACCGCTTGGGCACCGGCAACGAAGACGTGCTGGACATCGCCGCCGGGCTGCGGACCTACGACCCCAACGATTTCAACCTCGGCGAGCTGCGAGAAAGCATCGACGTGGTGCTCGCCCAGCTTTCGCCGCGTGAGCGGGCGATCCTCATCGACCATTACGGCCTCGACCAGCAGCGGGACGCCCAAACGCTCGAACAACTTGGAAAGAACCTGGGCCTCTCCAAAGAACGCGTCCGCCAGATCGAGATCACTGCGCTGAAGAAACTCCGGAAAATCCTCTATCCGAAACAAGCGGACTTGCTGTCGTAAGAAGCAGCCATTACCGCGGAGAACGCGAAGAACGCAGAGGCACGAAGAGAACGGATCAAAAACTCTTCATCTTTAATCAGTGTTAATCTGTGTAATCTGCGGACGTTCTCTTTGAAAGGGGCAGCGACGATGAGCGTGAAAACGAGCCTGATGGCCGGAACCGTTTTGGCGATGCTGGCCGCTGTGTTTTGCATCGCGACGGCGAAGGCCCCGGCCAAACCGCCCGCCACCAAACCTGCCCACGAGCCGTATCCGCCCAAGGAGTTGGCCGCCCGATGCGACCAGGCCGCCGCGGAGCTCCGCAAACAACTGGACGATTCCTTCGCGGTCATGGTCAAGCCTCCCTTCGTGTTCGCGGGCAACATGTCCGCCGCCGACGTGGACGCGCACGCGATGGGCAGTGTGGTCAATCCGGCCGCGGCCATGTGGAAGTCCTACTTCAAGCACAAGCCCGACCAGGTCATCACGATCCTGCTGTTCAGCGACCGGGGCGTCACGCCGCCGCGGGACGACAAGAGCGCCGGCTATGTGTATCGCAAGTGGGCCAGGAAACTTTTCGACGATACCGACGTTTCCTACTACGGCTACTACAAGCCGGACAAGCGCACGATGGTGATGAACATCGACACCGGCGGCGGCACGCTGGTGCATGAGTTGACGCACGCCTTGATCGTGTACGATTTCCCCAACGTGCCCGACTGGTTCAACGAGGGCCTGGCCAGTCTGCACGAGCAATGCTCGATCGCCGGGGACGAGGTGATCGGGTTGGAGAACTGGCGGCTGCCGGCCTTGCAGAAGGCGATTGCCGCCGGCACGCTGCGGCCGCTGCGGGACCTGATCACCAAGGACGACTTCCGCGACAAGCGGCTGGAGAGCCTCAATTACGCCCAGGCCCGATACTTCGTGATGTACATGCAGCACAAGGGCCTGCTCAAGGACTTCTACGTTTACCTTCGCGACCACTACGACAAAGACCCCGACACGGCGGCGCCGGCCGGCGTGGAGAAACTTTTCAAGGCCAAGCTCGAGAAGGTCCAGAAGGATTACATCGCCTACGTCAAGACGCTGCACTTCCCGCCGCGGGAGTAGCTCCTCACACGCTGCCCGATTCGGAAGCCGCACTGCCCAACCGGAAACCTGCTCTGCCCAACCGGGAACACGCTCTGCCCAACGGACAACCCGATCTGCCCGACTGGAACCTGATCTACCCGATTTTTGTCGATCCTCAAAACTGTAAGTGACTGAATGTGCGGACCTTATCAATGCCAGACCGTCCTTTCGCGGTTTTTTTGCGCGATGGTTGCGAGGTTGCCTTGGTGGGGCCGACCTTCCGGGCGCCGTGTCTACCTCATATTCAATTGTCAAACCCTTCCGCAAGCTCAGGGCGAAGCATCCGCAAGCCTGTATCAAGCTCGCGAGGCGCGCAAATGCAACACGCGTCCCAGAGCATAGCCATGCAACCCTCATGCCAGGCCGGCCGCCGGCGAACCGTTCCTGCGGCAAGGACAGGCCGAAAAACCAGTTAAAATAATTGTCCAAAACGGCGCGCCGTCAACTAGGGTAAACACCTCATGTCATTTCTGACAATTGCCGCCCAGTTTTGACAAATTATGGCTTCGGGGCCTATGATTTAATGTGACATGAAACAACCAGGCGGGGGCGAAGCGAGCAGAAGGGCGGCCCCACATAGGAGAAGTAATATGGCAACGCAAGTTAGACCAATCCCGGAAGGCTACCATACGCTGACGACGGACCTGGTCGTCAAGGACGTAGGCAAGGCGATCGAATTCTACTCCAGGGCCTTCAATGCCCAGGAGATCTTCCGCATGAACGGGCCGGACGGGAAAATCATGCACGCGGAGATCCAAATCGGGGATTCGCGATTGATGCTCTGTTCGGAGTGTACGGAGCGGCGAAACCTCGCCCCGGCGACTCTGAACGGAAACACCGGCGCGCTATACCTGTACGTGAAGGACGTGGACTCGGCGTTCGACCAGGCCGTGCAGGCCGGCGGCAAGTCGATCCAGGGAGTCTCGGAAATGTTCTGGGGCGACCGTGTCGGCGAGTTGGTCGATCCGTCAGGCCACCGTTGGATGCTGGCCACGCACACCAAGGAACTGACCTCCGAGCAGATCAGGCTTGGCGCCGAGGCGTTCTTCGCCTCCATGGCCAAGAAGTGAACGCGGAATGGCGGCTCCCGAAGTCTTTGTGGCACCCCCAAGTCCGCTTGGGGGTGTCTTGGGCAATGCGCAAAATCAGGACACCCCCAAGCGGACTTGGGGGTGCCACGAAGAGTTATTTCACTTGGCTTCCATCCAATTTATCCCCGTGCCGGTTTCGACTTTCAGGGGTACGCGGAGTTTGATGGCGCCGGTCATTTCGGCGACGATCATTTCCCGCTCGGATTCGACGGCGGCGGCGGCAACCTCGAACAGAAGTTCGTCGTGGATTTGCAGGAGCATTTTGCTGGGGCGGTTTTCCTGGCGGATGCGGGTGTCGATGTTGACCATCGCTTGTTTTATGAGGTCGGCGGCGGAGCCTTGGACCACCGAGTTGATGGCCAATCGCTCGGCCAGGTTGCGGCGGGCCGGGTTGCGGCTGTCGATTTCGGTGATGCGGCGGCGGCGGCGGAAAATCGTTTCGACGTACCCGTGCTCGCGGGCGGCCTGCACGCAGGAGGCCAGGAACGCGTCGATCTGCGGGAAGCGGTTCTTGTAGGCCGCGATGAAGTCGCCGGCCTCTTTGCGGCCGATGCGCAGCGACGCTGCCAACCCGAACGCCGTCTGACCGTAGATGATTCCGAAGTTGACCGTCTTGGCGCGGCCTCGCATTTCATGCGTGACCTGGTCCAGCGGCACGCCGAACACCTCGGCCGCCACGATGCGGTGAATGTCCAGGTCGTCGTGGAAGGCCTGCATCAGGGTCGGGTCTTGGCACATGTGGGCCAGCACACGCAGCTCGACCTGGGAATAGTCGGCCGACAGCAGCACGCAGCCGTCGTCGGCGACGAAGGCGGAGCGAATCTGCCGACCCTCCTCCGTGCGGATCGGGATGTTCTGCAAATTGGGGTCGCTGGACGAAAGCCGCCCGGTGGCCGTGCCGGCCTGGTGGAACGACGTGTGAATCCGCCCCGTGCGCGACAGGATGCACTCGCCCAGCGCGACCAGGTACGTGCCCAGCAGCTTCTGGAGTTTGCGGTAGTCCAGCACAAGGGCGGGCAGTTCGTGCCCGGGCGAGCCGGGCGGTTGCGACGGGTCGGCGGCGAGCGTTTCCAGCACGTCGCTGTCGGTGCTGGGGCCGGTCGCGGTCTTTCGCTGCACGGGCAATTGCAGTTTGCCGAACAGCACGTCGGCAAGCTGCTTGGGCGAGTCGGGGTTGAAGATCGTGCCCGCAACGTCCACGATGCGTTCGTGCAGCTTGTCGGCCTTGGCGGACAGCAGCGAACCCATTCGCTTCAGAGCGGCGGGATCGACGGCGATGCCTCGCATCTCCATGTCGGCCAGGACGGGCAGCAGGGGCATTTCGAGCTTGGCGAAGAGGTCGTGCAGGTTCTCGGCGTGGAGTTTGGGTTCGAGCGCGTCGGCCAATCGCAGGGAGAGATCGGCGTCCTCGCAGGCGTACGTGGTGACGATGGGGCAGGGCACGGCGTCCATGGTGATTTGCTTTTTGCCGCGGCCGATGAGGTCCTCGATGGGGATTCCGCGATGTTGGAGGAACTCGGCCGCGAGGGCGTCGAGCTTGTAGGAAGGCCGCGTGGAATCCAGCACGTGTGCGGCGACCATGGTGTCGAACATCGTTCCGGCCAGCGTGATGTTGGACACGGCCAGCGAGATGATGTCGTACTTGAGGTTCTGACCGACCTTCATAATTCCCGCGTCGGCGAGGATCGGCCCCAGCACGCGGCGGACCTCGTCGAGTTCGAGCAGGGTCGAGCCCAGCGGGCCTCGGATCGGCAGGTACACCGCGCGGCCGGGCTGCCACGCGAGCGAGATGCCCACAAGCTGGCATCGCATGGCGCTCTTGTTGGTCGTCTCGGTGTCCACGGAAAGCCGCGTCACGCCGGCCAGTTGGCTGGCCAGTTCTTGCAGCGCCGCCGGCGTATCCACGCAGCGATAGTCGAAATCCTTGGCGGTGGAGAGCCCGGGCGCGGCGGGGGAGGCGTCGGGAGAAGTTGATGCGGGGCCAGGCGGCGGTTGTTGCGCCGGTTGCTGTGCCGGCTCTTCCTCAGGCGGCGGGAACAGCGAGAAGGCCGGCGCGGGCGGTGGCGGCGCCGCCGGTTTCACCTCGGCCAGCACGCCTTGCTTTTCCAACTGCTCCAGCAGGCGATAGAAACCAAGCTGCTCGAAGATGGGGCGGATTCTCTCGCCCTTCAGGCCGGGCCAACGCATCTTGGCCAAGTCGAGATCGATAGGGACATGGCGGTCGAGCGTGACCAGTTGCCGCGCGATGCGGAGGGTTTCGGCGCCGGCGAGCAACTTGTCCTTGAGCTTGGGCGGCAGTTCGCCGGCGTGAGCGAGCACATTGTCCACGGTGCCGTATTTGCCGATTAAATCGGCGGCGGTTTTGGGCCCGATGCCCGGGATTCCGGGCACGTTGTCGCTGGTGTCGCCCATGAGCGTCTGCGCCTCGACGGCCTTGTCGGCAGGGTAGCCCTTGGTCGCCAGGACGGAAGCGGCGTCGATGGTCTTGTTGTCCATGGGGTCGTACATCACCACGTGTTCGTTCAGGAGTTGGTCCAGATCCTTGTCGCGGCTGATCATCACGACGTTCATATCGGCGGAGGCGAACTTGGCCACGCCGGTGGCGATGATGTCGTCGGCCTCATAGCCTTCGAGTTGGAGGATGGGGATTTCCATCGCCTCGACGATGGTCATAATGCGTGCGATCTGCGGGGGCAGGTCCTCGGGGCTGGGCTTGCGGGTGACTTTGTAATCGGGGAAGACGGCCTTTCGCTTGAGTTTCTCGACGGCGCTGTCGGCGGCGAGGGCGACGTACCTGGGCTTGCGCTCGTTGAAGAACTTGAGCATCATGGAGCAGAACACGTAGGTGGCCCGCGTCGGCTCGCCGGTGGGGCTGGTCAGGGCGCGAAAGGGCGCGTAGTACGCCCGGTAGATTTGCGAATGTCCGTCGATGATATACAAGGTTTCAGGCATAGGTCTCGCTTCGTCGCAAGTTATCGAACCACTCCATTGTCGGAGGGGCCGGGGGCGGAGGCAATAGCAAAAAAACTGGTGAAACGGCAAAACGGACAGGCCGAATGGGTGTTAAATCTTTGTATAGTGGATAGGTTCCAGTGCGCGCCGTAAAGGGGCCACAAAACCAGGTGATATGAGAAAGTCTTCGAAATCCAGAGCGATATTATTCTCCATGGCGATGGCCGTGATGGTGGGGGTGCTGTCGGCGTGGATCGGGGGCTGTACGCCCAAGCAGTACGCACAGCAGGCGGACAAGACCGGCTCGGCGGCAGTTCTTGACGCCAATCGGGCCGCCCTGGGCAAGCCCGCCGGCATGGACATCACGTATCGACCGTTGCCGTGGCAGCCGACGACCGCCCCGGCGAGCGGTCAGAACGCGGCCGCCACGCAGCCCGGAACGCAGGCGGTCAAGTCGGCATCCACGCAGCCGACGACGAGGCCGGTTGCGATCCGGATCGGCAACAAGCTCATCCCGATCGGCGGCGAAGGGGCCGCGACCCTGATCACGCTGGCGGAGGCGATGGACATCGGCTTCCGCAACAGCCGCGATTTTCAGACCCAGAAGGAATTGCTTTTCACGCAGGGTCTGGCCGTGGCCAACACCCGCCGCGCGTGGACCTTTCCGCCGGTGGGAGGCGGCGCCAACGGGGCCGTTTCGCGAACCGTCGGCGGATACGACCATCCTTCCAGCAATATCAACGGTTCGGTGGGCCCGACCTTGCTGGAAAGTTTCGTCGACGGCGGACAACTGCTTTTGGGCAGCGGCCTGAACTACGCGTCCAGCATGACAGGGGTGAACAACACCGCGGTGGGGTCGCTGCTGAGCGCCAATTTCACCCAGCCGCTGCTGCAAGGCGCCTGGCGCGGCTTGGCGTATGAGCCCCAGTACCGGGCCGAACGCGACCTGCTCGTGGCCGCGTACGCGTACGAGCGATACACGCAGACCTTTTCCGTCACGGTCGCGACCAGTTATTACAACGTGCTTCAGCAGCGCGACCAGTTGGAGAACGAGCAGGCGAACATCAAGCAGCTCAAGTGGGTGCTGGCCTTGACCTCCTCGCTGGTGGAGGGCGGAGAGCGCCCGCCGCTGGAACGCGACCAGGCCGAACAAAATTACCTGAACGCACAGGTGACCTACGAAGGGCTTTTGCAGAGTTACAGCGATCAATTGGACAACTTCAAGCTGCTGCTGGGGCTGCCGATCACGGCCCGGATGGAGCTGGATCCGGCGGAGATGAAGAAACTCATCGCGCAGGGACTCCGGCCGATGACGCTGGACGAAAACGCGGCCATCCACGTGGCGAAATCGGCGCGTCCGGACGTGCTGACCTCCCGGGCGACTTTGCGGGACGCGGACCGGAACGTCGAGATCGCGGCCGACAAGTTCAACCCGCAACTGGACGTGGTTTTGTGCACCAGCGTGACCGGCCAGCCGCCGCGCAAGTGGGGCGTGATCAACTCCAGCGACGCCACGCGGTCGGCCGAGTTGACGTTCAATTATTCCTTCGACCAGACCAGCAATCGCGACGCGTACCGCAACGCGATCATCGCCTTCGAAAAAGCCCGCCGCGACCTGGATGTGTTCATGGACAACGTGACCTTGCAGGTCCGCACCAGCTACCGAGCGCTGCTTCAGAGCCGGCACACGTATGAAATACAACTCAAGAACGTGCAGATCGCCCGGCGGCTGCAGAAGCTCACGACGCTTCAACATCAAAACGGCGAGGTGGCCGCGCGCGATGTTCTGGACGCCGAGGAGGCCCTGCGAAACGCCGAGGACGGCCTGACCAGCGCCCTGATCAGTTATACCTCGACCCGGCTGAACTTCCTGGTTACGCTGGGTCTGATTAACGTGGATGATAAAGGCAGGTTGCATGAGCGAGATACTCCAGAAAGCTTCGAAAGAATTCAAAGAATCTACCCCTACCTTGGCGGCCGTTAAGCTCACCGCTTCGCCATCGTCGAGGCGCAAAGGGTGGACGATCGTCGCCATCGTCGTTGGCACGGCGGCCGTGCTGGCGGGGTTGGGCGGCGTATTCAGCCCCAAGACCGAGGTCCCCGCCGGCGGCGCCCTGGCCATGGTGGCGCGCGCACCCATGGTCATCGCGATCACCGAGAGCGGAGAGATCGAGGCCAAGAACAGCATGAAAGTCGCCAACGACCTCAACTGGGCGGTGGTGATCCGCAAGGTGGTTCCGGCCGGGACGCTGGTGAAGAAGGGCGACCTGATCATCCAGTTCGACTGCCAGGATCTTACGGACGCCATCTCTACGCAGCAGGTGACGGTGGACGACGCCGACAGCAACTATACCCAAGCCAAGGAGAACCTCGAACTGGCCCGCAAGGAGGGGGAGAACAACATCCGCAAGAGCCAGCAGAAACTGGACGACGCCGTGGAGGCCCTGGCGCGGTATATCGAATGCGACGGGCCCATCTCCATCAAGAATGCCCAGGGCGACGTGCAGGTGGCCCAGCGGGACGTGGTGCTCGCGCAGGTCAAGCTGGAGTTCAAGCTCAAGGTCAACAAGGATCCCGAGCTCAACAGGCCCTACAGCGAGAACGAGATCAAGGCCGATCAGATCAACGTCGGCAAGCTGCAATTGGCCCTGGAAAAGGCCCAGTCGCAATTGGAGATGCTGCAGAAATACGAGGACCGCAAACAGAAGCGCACGCTCCAGGGCGCCATCGACGACGCCAAGCTGGACCTGGAGCACGACAGGGTTCAAGCCAAGACCAGCGTGGCCACCGCCCAGGCCGCCGAGCGCGGGCGAAAACGATCCCTCGCCAAGCAGAACGAGGTGCTCGACGACCTGCTGGGCAAGCAGGCCAAGCTGACCGTCAAGGCCGCGCACGAGGGGCTGGTGGTGTACATGACCGGAAGCAACAGCCGCCGAAACAACAGCGACATCGTCATCGACGTGGGCGAAAAAATCAATCCCAACACCCTGCTGATGATCGTTCCGGACATGGCGACGCTTCGGGTGCGCACCAAGGTGTACGAGGCGATGATCCAGAAGGTCAAGCGGGGGGTCAAGACGTTCGTGCGGCTCGACGCCAAACCCGGCCTGACGCTCAATGGGCAAGTGGGCGAAGTGTCGGTGTTGCCCGAAAATCCGCAGTGGTGGCAGCCGGACGTGAAGGTCTTCACTGTGGCGATCGACCTGGAAAAACAGATTCCCGATCTCAAACCCGGCATGACCGCGCAGGTGGAGATGGTCCTGGCCCAACTGCCCGCCGATACGCTGAGCATTCCGGTGGCGGCCCTGTTCAGCGAGCAGGACAAACATTATTGCTGGCGGATGCGAGACTCCCAGACGGAGAAGGTGCCCGTGACGATCGGGCAGACCAGCGCCGACCGGGTGCAGATCGTCTCGGGCCTGAGCGAGAACGACACTGTGAGGCTGGCACAACCCAACGACAAGCAGGAAGGGCAGAAAAAAGAACCCGCCAATACGGCCACGCCATAACCGGACGGGTCTCTGGATCCGGGATTCGGGATTCGGGTAAGAAACAGCGAAGAAGATTATTGCCGTTTCTTCCCGAATCCCGGCTCCCGAAACCCGAATCCCGTACAGGTTGTCTCTTATGATCGCGGTACAAACGAAAAAGTTGACCAAGACCTACTACCTCGGCGACGAGGCGGTCCATGCCCTGCGCGAGGTGGACCTGAATGTCGAGGCGGGGGAGTACGTCGCCATCATGGGCCACAGCGGATCGGGCAAGAGCACGATGCTCAACGTGCTGGGGTGCCTGGACCGACCGACCAGCGGGATCTATACGCTGGGCGGCAACGACGTGTCGATCATGGACGACGCCCAGTTGAGCGAACTGCGGAATCGGCGCATCGGCTTCGTGTTCCAGAGTTTCAACTTGATTCCGCAACTGTCGGTGCTGGAGAACATCGAGGTGC
Organism: uncultured Planctomycetaceae bacterium; assembly: GCA_964646065.1. Taxonomy (GTDB): domain Bacteria; phylum Planctomycetota; class Phycisphaerae; order SM23-33; family SM23-33; genus CAZYDC01. The sequence goes on from CAZYDC010000015.1 coordinate 19,407, forward strand.
CGCTGTTCTACCAGGGCATGTTGCGGCGGGACCGTCGCGTTCGCAGCCAGGAGTTGGCCGGGCTGGTGGGGCTGGGCGGGCGGATGCGCCATCGCCCTCGGCAGCTCAGCGGAGGGCAGCAGCAGCGGGTCGCCATCGCGCGGGCCATGGCCAACCAGCCTCTGTTGCTCCTGGCCGACGAGCCCACCGGCAACCTCGATTCCCACACCACCGAGGAAATCCTGGCCTTGTTCGCCGACCTGAACGCCCAGGGGCGGACGATCATCATGATTACACACGAGCCGGACGTCGCCCGGCACAGCCGGCGCATCGTGCGGCTGCTCGACGGCAGGGTTGAATCGGACGCCCGCGTGACGGGGGAGTCGCCCGTCGCATGAAACCCGTGTACAAATTTCTGGACATCGCCCAACTGGGCTTGCACAACCTGACGGTTCACAAGGTGCGCTCATTCCTGACGGCCTTGGGAATTATTTTCGGCGTGATGGGCGTGATGGCCACGCTGGCCATCAGCGAAGGCGGCAGCCGAAAGGCCCAGGAAACCCTGCGGGAGCTGGGCAGCGACAACATCATCATCAATTCGCAGAAGCCCGTCACCGACGACTCGAAGGCCACGAACATGACCGGCGGATGGGCCACCGAGTACGGTCTGACCCGCGTGGACGTGATTCGGCTGCGAACGAACATCCCGGACGTCAGCATCTCGGCCGTCGTGCATCGCCAGCGCAAACTGGCCCGCGTGGGCGCCAGGAACCTCAATGCCACCGTGCTGGGCACGCAGACATCCTATGAGCATGTGGCGCGAATCGAACTGCGGAGCGGGCGGTTCATCGTGCCCAGTGACGAGGCCGACGCCCGGCCGGTGTGCGTCCTGACCGAGGCGCTGGCCAAGAAGC
>CAZYDC010000016.1:0-19967 GCA_964646065.1 uncultured Planctomycetaceae bacterium
ATCCGCAATATGCAATTTGCAATCTGCAATTTCACATGCGAGAATGGGTTTAGAAGGTGAGTGCGAACGTGATTCATTACACGTGCATGCATTGCGGGAAGGTGAGCAATCTGCCGGACGACAAGCGGGAGACGGTTTTCACGTGCCCGGCCTGCCAGTTCAGCAATTGGGTGTCCGGGATGGCCATCGCGGAACCGGAGGCGCCGGCGCCGCGATTCCGGCAGGCGGCCCCGCCGCCCGCCCGCCCGGCAGCGCGGCCGCCGCATCCGCCGGTGGGCCATTCCGCGCCCCAGCGACCGTCGGGCAGCCCCGGCCAAACGCGAGTGTCCCCGCTGCCACCGGCGTCCAAGATCTCTCCGCCGGCGCCTAGGATCTCTCCGCCGACGTCCAAGGCTCCGCCGACTCCGCCGCCCAAGGTTCCTCCTCCACCGCCGCCACCGTCCCTGGGCCAGGCGCCGGGCAAGGCACCCGGCCAGACGCCTTCCAAGGCTCCGCCGCCCAGCCAGCCCGGCGCGGTTCAGCCCAAGCCGCTGTCCGGCCTGGATCGGAACCTCGAACTGCTCCAGCGTGATTTGACCAACGCGACCAGGCCGCCGCAGTTTCACCCTCACCCCGCTCCCCCCCAGAACCAGAGGTCAGAAACCTGCCCCGAGGCGATCGGGGCCTTCCTGCTGGGATTGCTCAGCGTGCTGAGCCTTGTCGGACCCATCCCCTTAACGGTCATTCTCAGCCTCGTGGCGCTTGGCCTGTCCGCCAAGGCCAAGACGAAAATCGACGCCGAGCCCGCACGACTCCGCGGCGCCGGGCTGACCTCCATCGCGGCCTTCCTGGGCGTGCTGGGCTTGATCGGCTCCGTGGTAGTCAGAGGCTGCCGCTAATCGTAGCATGGGCATCTTGCCCATGAGTCCCATGGGCGTCTCGCCCATGTTCTGTTTCTTTTTCCGCTTCCTCTGCTTCTTCTCAGGCACAACAACCACAAATACAAAAGCGAAGACACGGGCAAGATGCCCGTGAGACTCATGGGCGGGACGCCCATGCTACGTCTTCGGAGGTTTTGTCAGCACACCAGGATCGCCACGTCCTGCCAGGGCGGGAGCACGAGTTTGCCGTTGGCCGGCGAGACCTTGACCGGTTCGGTGTTGGGCGGCAGGTAGAGCGTGACCGGCCCGCCGGTCCAGACGATCGGCAGGTCCTTGACGGGGTCGGTCGCCCGGCCTCGCCGCACCAGGACGTAGATTCGCCGCCCTTGCTTGTCCACCACCTCGTACGCCGACACGTGGTCGCGCCAGTAGAAGAAGTTGGTGACCTCGGCCTCGCGGCAGGAACCCATGTCGTATTGCGTGGTCGGCAGCGGCGGGTCGATGAACGTCAACACCGGCTGCGTGCCGGCCCACTTGAGAATTTCCGGAACCTGCAAACTGTCCTGCCGCTCCAGCAGCAGCACGGAGGCCTCGAACGGAAACTGTGCGTCCTTTTCCCAGCCGAGGTAATCCTTGAAGAACCGCACGGTGACGTTCTGCTGCGGGAGCTTGGCGCCGAACCAATCGGCGACCTCGCCGCGGTCGTCGAAGCGGGCGGCGTTGGGCAGCAGCACGAGCTTTCCGCCTTTGGCCATCCAGGCTTTGATCGCCTTGGCGAGCGGTTCGCTGATGCACGGCTCGCCCAGCACCAGCAGCTTGTACCCGTCCAGGCCGTCGATAATCATCTGCTCGGTCAGCAGGTCGTACGCCACGCTCCAGGCGCCCAGCATGTCGCGGGCGAAGTCGATGGTCTCGCCGCCCAGCGCGTACGCGCGGCGATTGGGATGGCTCTGGTAGCTCATCCGCGGGTCGCTCTGCCGCCAGAACATCATCACGTCGGAATGCCCCGGCGCCAGCACGGCCACCTCGGACTTGGGCGGCCGGGCCTCGGCGAACATCGTCCGGTGGTGCCGCAGGAAGTCGATCCACGGCCCGAAGCCCGTCAGGTTGTCATGCGCCACGCGCACGCCCTTTTCCTTGTCCAGATGCGTGAACCAATGCCAGCCGTACAGCGAGTTCCACTTCGAGCCCATGCCGATCGAGGCCAGGATTCGCCGGCCCAGGTCCCACACGGGGATGTCGCCCTCGTTGGCGTAGCTGTTGACGTTACTCAGCGCCACGTCGGCGCCGCAGATCCGCAGGTCCGTGTACATCCAGCGGAAGCCGTCCTGCGAGCCCCAACCGCCGAACGACTTTTCGGCCACCATGTCCACGAAACCCATCTCGTTCACCGAAATGCCCTGGCAGACGCTGTAAATATGGTCCGAGCTGGCGGCCGATATGGTGGTCAGCGCCTCGGGGTCGGCGGCCTTGACGGCGTCGTGCATGCCGCGGAAGAACTTCGTGCAATACTCGGCGCGCCACTCGATCCACCGCTGCCAACCGCGATGCGGCGAACCGTCCCACCGGAAGATCGCCCGGTCGCGCGCGGCCTCGGTAAAGCTGGAATACGTGCGCCGCCAATCCTTGACGAGTTCGTCCAGGCTCGCGTAGTGGCGCTGCAAAAACTTCTCGAAACCCGCCAGCGCCGGCTCGCTCACGTCCTGCCCGAACCACGTGTGCGAGTGCGGATAGTTCAGGCCGAGTTCCTGGAACAGATTGTGGCCGACGACCGTTTCGCTGCCCTTGTAGCGTGCGGCCAGCTTGTGCATGAAGTCGGCGGCCGCGGCGGCGGCGCCTTCGTGGGCGAAGCTGAAGTTCCGCATCTCGTACATGGTGCCGGCAAACGGGCGCTGGTATCGCCCGCTCCGCCGCCCGTCCGGTTGGATGTAATCCGTGTCGCCATATTTCTCCGCCACCCAGTCCGGCAGATGGAACGGCACGAACACGTCGGTAATGAGCTTCAGGCCGACAGCGGCGCAGTCCTCGACCAGATGGTCGTGAAAAGACCAGTCGTACTTATTCTCGCCGATCTCGATGTGGTTCCAAGCCATCACCGCCGGCCAGGGCCCTCGTACCGCCGCGGGCTCGACCGGGCTTTCCTCGGTGTTGATCACCTCGAAGCCCAGGTCGCGAATCCGCCGGAGCTGCTCGCGCTGGTTCATCTTCGCCGCGTAATAGTGATGGAAACAAATTCCCATCGCCGGAACTTCCAACCGACCCATCTTCGTCGTCATGCGTTTTCCTTATGGCAACTTTTGTTGCGCCCGTGTCAAACCGACATAGACGGACATAGAAACACCAAGTTCGCAGTTCGTAGTACGGAGTTCGTAGTGCGGAGAAGAAACTGCAAAGAACCTCTTCTTGGTTTCTTTCTGTTCACTACGAACTACGTACTACGAACTACGTACTACGTACTACGAACTCGTGCGAATGATATCTTCCGCTCTTTCTTGCCCGCAAGGTAATTCACGGTAAGATGTCGCGAATGAGCAAGACCTCGCAACTTCTCCAGGACATGTACCGCGCAATGCTCGCCCGCTTTGGCCACCAGGGTTGGTGGCCGGGCCAGACCCCGCTGGAAATCTGCGTGGGCGCGATCCTCACGCAGAACACCAACTGGACCAACGTCGCCAAGGCCCTGGCCAACCTCAAGGGCGCCGGCAAGCTGGACCTGCCGGCCCTGCACGCGCTCGGTCACGATCAGTTGGCCGAGTTGATCCGCCCGGCAGGGTACTTCAACATCAAGGCCAAGCGGGTCAAGAATTTTGTCTCGTGCGTGATGGAAACTTTCGCCGGCGACCTGCGGGCCTTCCTCGACCGCCCGGTTTCGGGCCTGCGCGAGGATCTGCTTTCCATCAACGGTATCGGCAGGGAGACGGCCGACAGCATGATCCTCTACGCGGCCGGCAAGCCCACGTTCGTGGTGGACGCGTACACCTATCGCATCCTGCTGCGGCATTTCCTGATCGCCCGCGAGGACGATTACGAGTCGATCAAAGAATTGATGGAGTCCGCCCTGCCGGCCGGCGCAGACGGCAAAGGCGACGCGGCGCTGTACAACGACTACCACGCGCAACTGGTCGCCATCGGCAAGGCATATTGCCGCCCCGCCGCCAAGTGCGAAGGCTGCCCGCTGGCGGAATTCCCGCATGACCCAAATGTTGGGAAGGAAGAGTGAAGTCGAGGAAAATCGGGGACTGAGGTCGATTCCGTCTGCGGAATCGGCGTCTGTCCCCGATTTTCCGAAGGGCCAAGAGCGAGGAGCGAAGTGCGAATATCGCGAGGGTTTGTTTCCCCCATCGGGCTTTTCGCGTTGACGCGTGCGTACTGTGTACATATACTGTACTTATGCCAGAGTTCACTTTCCAATGGGACAAGCGCAAGAGCATAGAAAACAAGGCTAAACACGGAGTGTCGTTCGAGGAAGCCCGGACAGTCTTCTATGACGAGAACGCGATCGAGTATTTTGACCCGGACCATTCGCAAGAGGAAGACCGGTTCATCCTGCTGGGCGTGAGCATCCATTTGGGGGTCCTGGTGGTTTGCCACTGTCATCGACAAGACAAAAACATTCGGATCATTTCGGCCAGAAAAGCGAATGGTCGCGAAGGAAGAGATTATTGGGAGACGATAAAATGAGAGCACATTACGATTTTTCCAAAATGAAAGGGCGTAAGAACCCCTACGTAAAGCATCTGAAGAAACCCATTACGATTCGGCTCGACCAGGACACCATCGCGTATTTCAAGTCTCTGGCCGGCGACGCCGGATTGCCCTATCAAAACCTCATTAACCTGTATCTCAGGGACTGCGCATCCCGCCGCCGCAAGCTGAAGATGGCTTGGGCCTCATAGTACAGCTGGAAAAACGTGGAGCGTGGAGCGTAGGGCGTGGGGCGTAACGGCAAAGACACGGCAAGAGCGGGTGCCACTCTCAAGTTCGCCGCGGCGGACTTGAGAGGGGCACCCGGGATCACTCGGACTGACACCCGGAATCGCGCCAGAATTGGCAAAACGGCCCTAAAACCTGCCAAAATGGCAGGTTATTTTTGCTCGCGAAAATAAGCCTCCAAAAGGGCGACGGCCTAACTTGGTACTAACGCGATGCTTGCCGAAATCGCTCGCCGACGGCCGGTTTGGCATGGCCGTTGCATACTATTCCAGCGACGTTGGGGTGTTTTTCTGCGCATCCCGCGCGGGCTTGATCGAAGCCCGAGGTTGGTCTTTGACATGTGAATATGAGCAGTAGGAATTGCAGGGTGCCATGCCCAAGTCTGCGCGGGCATGTGCGCGCGACGCAGTCACACTCACCTGGTGTCCACATGCCCGCGCAGACTTGGGCCCACCCAGGCGGGTCTTCGCTTCGCTACGACATGGCACCCTGAGGTTACAAACATGACCTGATTTGAGAACTGAAAATTTATTCTGAATCGTCTTAATCCGGCAATCGGGTAATCCACACTGTGGCACCCTCAAGTCTGCTTGGGGGTGTTCTGGTTGGGCGCGCGATCCAAGACACCCCCAAGCGGACTTGGGGGTGCCACAAGGCTTGCTGCGCCTGGTAACTCATTGACCACGAAAGGAGTCCCTGTGAATAACACGAAAAAACACGCGAAGAGAGAGTTTGAAAACGCTAAGCTGTTGTATGCAAGTCACTTGTCGATTTCGGGGCGGGTTCCGGTGGCTTTCAAACAGGTTCTAATGGGCCGCCTGCGTGTTCTGATGAGCCGCCCGCCGGTTCCAGTGGCTCGCGAGCGCGTTCTAATAGGTTCCGAATGTATCGCGGGGCATGTATAATTGCCCGAAATTTACGATCAGGACCATCAAGAAAGGCACAAAATGGCGATCAAAACTGCGATCAAAGGCAAGGCACTCGTGGCACAGTCGGGCGGGCCGACGGCGGTCATCAACGCAAGCGCGGCCGGCGTGATTCAGACGGCGATGAAGAACGCCGGGACATTCACCGGCGTGTACGCGGCGCTCAACGGAATCCTCGGCGTGCTGCATGAGGAGATGTTCGACCTGGCGGCCGAGGACCCGCGCGAGATCGAGCGCCTGAAGCGCAGCCCCTCGGCGGCGCTGGGGTCGTGCCGCCACAAGCTCAAGGACCTCGACAAGGACCGGGCCGACTACCGGCGGATCCTGGACGTGTTCAAGGCGCACGACATCCGCTACTTTTTCTACATCGGCGGGAACGACTCGATGGACACGGCCGCCAAGCTCGGCCGCTTGGCCCGCGAGATCGATTACGAGATGATCACCGTCGGCGTGCCCAAGACGATCGACAACGACCTGGCGTTTACCGACCACTGCCCCGGCTTCGGCTCGGTGGCCAAGTTCACGGCCGCCAGCGTCATGGAGGCCGGGCGCGACACCGACTCGCTGTACACGCACGACACCACGACCGTGCATGAGATCATGGGCCGCAACGCCGGATGGATCGCCGCCTCCGCCGGCCTGGCCAAGCGGCGAGCCGAAGACGCGCCGCACATCATCCTGCTGCCCGAGGTGCCGCTGGTGCTGGAGAAGTTCGTCGCCGACGTCCAGCGATGCCTGAAGGATTACAAAAAGTGTTTCATCGCCTGCGGCGAAGGCGTGAAAACGCCCGACGGCAAACACCTGGCCGACACGGGCGGGGCGTTCGCCCAGGACGCGTTCGGGCACGTGCAGTTGGGCGGGGCGGCCGACGCGGTGCGGACGATCATCGAGAAGCACGTGGGCGTGAAAGCCCGCGCAAACCGGCCGGGCACGGCACAGCGGGTGGCCGGACACTTCGCCTCCAAGACCGACGCGGACGAGGCCTACCTGGCCGGGCAGGCCGCGGTCGAGGCGGCCCTGGACGGCACCAACGGAATGATGGTGACCCTGGTTCGCCAGGGCAACGGCGACAACTACCACTGCACGACCGGCCTGGTGGAATTGGAGAAGGTCGCCAACGGCGAGAAGATGCTGCCGCGTGAATTCCTGGACGAATCCGGCACGGGCATCTCGCAGGCGTTCCGCGACTACGCGCTGCCACTGATCCGAGGCGAGGCGCCGATCGACATCGCCCCCGACGGCCTGCCGCTCTACGCGCAGCTCCAGCGGCAGTTGGTGGCGAAGAAGACCGGTGGGTGCCATGCCCAAGTCCGCGCGGGCATGTGAACACCGAGTGACCATGCCCGCGCGGACTTGGGCATGGCACCCCGCATCAGTCGCGCCAGAGCCAGCGGAGCGCGTCGGGCATGATGGCCGCGCCTTGTTTGAGGTCGTGCCCGCCGTGGCCGTAAACGAACTTGTAGTCGTAGCCCTTGAACTTCAGGGCCGAGGCCATCTGCTGGTTGGCCAGGGGCCAGTTGCCCCAACTGTTGTCCAGGTCGTTGGAACCGTCCTGGAGGAACACGCGGATCGGTTTCTTCTCGGTCTTGCGGATGAGGAAAGGATACACATGACCGCCTCGCATATCGGCGAAACTGCCCACGTGGCTGAGCACCTTGCCGAAAGCGTCGGTTCGCTCCCAGGCCACGGTGAACGAGCAGATGCCGCCCGAGCTGATGCCGCAGATGCCGCGCCCCGCCGCGTCGGTGCGAAGGTTGTACTTCTTGGCCACCTCGGGCAGGATCTCTTCCATCAGGAAGCTGGCGTAGCGGCCGCTGAGCGTGTCGTACTCGAGGCTTCGCTGGTTGCCCTCCAGGCCGTTGGGCGGCGGCGAGCCGGGGATCGAGCCCGCGCTGACGAAGATCGCGATGATGACCGGAAGCTCCTTGCGATGGATCAGGTTGTCCAGGACCACCGGCACCTTGCCCTCGTTCATGTAGGCCTGGCCGTCCTGGAAGACCATGACGCAGGCGGGCTTGGCCGCGTCATACTCGGCCGGGACGTACACCCACCAGTCATGCACCGAACCGGGGAAGACCCGGCTGACGTTCTTGTACTGAGTGATCGTGCCGACGGGCACGCCCGCCTGGGGTTTGGAATCGGGGCCAAGAACTTCTTCTTCGGCGGCCTTCGCGGCCTCGTCCTGCGATATCTGATCGGTCATTGCCTTTTCCTGTTGGCGCGGGGACAGAGACGATGGCTTGCCGGACTGGGACGCGCCGCATCCAGCCAGCATCAAGGTCGCAACGGCAAGAACGTGAACCGCGATGTTTGCTCGTCCTGCCTGGCACATGCGTTGCTTCCTTTCCGAACGTTCGCTCGCGACGCCGCCCGAACTTTCGGGTGTCTTCCTCGAAACGGCCGTCGCGAACGTTCGAGAGATTCTATCTTTTTCCCGTCCCGCCGCCATGTTAAATCGGTTCAAGTTATGGCGGGCAAGGAATTGTCGGCGGTTTTTCCTTTTGACGGCCTGACGTTGTTTTGGTTAACTAGGGTAGTACAGCGGTTCGTGGTTCGACGGAAGTTTTATGCCGGCCGAAACTGCATGACTGCCCCGATGTGCATGGCTTCATAAATTTATCTATTCATACGGAATAGGGCAACATGCTGCGTTTTGACGTATATAACGACGGCGCGCCGGCCGGTGACGTGGATCTGTCCGGAGCGTACGTGTTTGGACAGGACCAGATACCGGTGCGCGCGGACTTGGCGGTGTCGAACGGCCAGATTTCGTGCGTGAAGCGGATCCCGGGCGCCGCGGGGCTGACGATCATGTGGGACGCCATGTCGGCGGGCAAGTTCCTGCTGAGCACCACTCGCCTGCCGGAGCGCAACAAGCCGTACAACCTCAACCTGGAACTCTGCCGCTCGCAGATGATGCACATCGCCCAGAAGATCGAGGACTGGGGCCTGTTCGATTATCCCGACGCCCAGGGCATCTGCCAGGAGTTCGACCAGGTCCGCATGGGGTTCATCGAGGCGCTCAAGACGCCCGAGCCGGCCAAGTCCGCCGCGACGGCCGACGCGGCGCTGGCGGCGGCCATCACCCTGGGGGAAAAGATCGCCCTGTTCCACGCGGACATCTTTTTGAACCGGCGGCGCAACAGCGGCGCGGCCGTGTTGAAGTACGGTTTCGGCTGCGTGGTGGACCTGTTCAGCGTGTCGGCCGCGTACCAGGACCTGCTGCGTGACTCGCAGGATTTCCTGAGTCTTCCGGTCCCCTGGAAGCACACCGAGCCCAAGGAGCGGCTCTACAAATACACGCAGAACGACACGTGGATCCAGTGGGCGACCAAGTGCCGCAAACCGCTGCACGTGGGGCCTCTGGTGTCGTTCGAGCCGACCTTCCTGCCCGAATGGCTGTACCTGTGGGAGCACGACTACGAGACCCTGCGGGACCTGATCTACGAGCACATCCAGCGGATCGTGCATCGCTACGAAAAGCAGGTCCGCGTCTGGAACGTGGTCAGCGGCATCCACGCGTACAACAACTTCAACCTCAGCTTCGAGCAGCTCATGGAACTGACGCGGATGAGCTGCCTGCTGGTCAAGAAGCTCGCGCCTCGAAGCATCGTGATGATCGAGCTGGCCATGCCCTGGGGCGAATACTACTCCCGCAACCAGCGGACGATTCCGCCGCTGCTGTACGCGGACATGGCCGTGCAGAGCGGCATCAAGTTCGACGCGTTCGGCGTGCAGATGTTCATGGGCGCGCCGGTTGACGGCTGTTTCGTCCGCGACCTGCTCCAGGTCAGCACGCTCTTGGACGAGTTCGTCTCAATGGGCAAGCCGCTGCACATCACCGGCTGCCAGGTGCCCTCCGACATCACGCCCGACGCATGGGACGCCTGGGGCGGAAAGGCCCCGCCCCCCAAGGCCGGACACTGGCACGCGCCCTGGTCGCAGCGGCTCCAGGCGGAGTGGCTGCAGGCGTTCTATCGAATCGCCATTTCCAAGCCCTACGTCGAATCGATCACGTGGCGCGACCTAGCCGACTACGAGGGCCACTACATCCCCCACGGCGGGCTTTGCAAAAACAACCTCGAAGCCAAGCTCTCGTACAAGGAGCTCAGGAATTTCCGCGCCCTGCTGGCCTCGAAACAACCGGTCGCCGACCCGAAGCGGATCGACATTTCCAAGAAGGAACCATGACGCCCGGGCAGGAATCGCGGATGGATTTCACCTGGCGGCGGCCTAACCTCGCGGCGGTCCTGGCGCTCCTGATCGCGGGCGGCGCCGTTCTGGTTTGGCGGGTGACGGGGCAGAGCGTCCTGGCCGCGGGGGAAATCCAGGTGGATTCGGCGCGGGTCGCGCAGGGGTGGGATCGGATCGACCCGAACACCGCGTCGTACGCGTCGATGCGCCGGCTGCCGGGCCTGGGCCAAGCCAAGGCGCAGGACATTATCGTCTGGCGCGAGAGCCACAAGGATCAACCGTTCCGGGAGGCCAAAGACCTGTCGCGGATTCGCGGGTTCGGCACGGTGCTGCCCCGCCGCGTCGCGCCATACCTCGACCTGCCTTCAAAAACAACCGCCCAGGAAACGGACGACGAGTCCGCGGAGGGCGATTCCGCTTGGCAGGGCCCGCCCGCCTCGCCATAATATCCGCCATGTCCAAGGACGCCCCGAATTACTCCCGCACACGCGACACGTATTTCCGGCAGACCCAGCGACCCATCAATTCGCTGGTCTTCCTGCTGCCGCTGCTGCTGGTGTTTCACGTGGGAACGATCTTTTTCGGCTCGATGGACCAGCTCAAGGCGCCGGAGGAACTGAAGCGATTCGGCATCCTGATGGTGGGCATCGGCCCGGCGGTGAATTACCTGCCGCCCTTCCTGGTGGTGGGAATGCTGCTGCTGATGCAGTTTTCGAGGCACGAGAAATGGGGGGTGCGAAAGAAAGCCGTCGTGGGAATGGCGGCCGAGTCGTTGCTGTGGATGGCGCCGCTGGTGGCGATGGCGATGCTGGCCTCAAGGCTTCTGCTGGCGGCCTCGGCAGGCAAACCCCTCCTGCAGGGGGTTCTGCTGGCCGTAGGGGCGGGCATCTACGAGGAGTTCCTTTTCCGCCTGCTGCTGGTGGGAGGAGCGATCCTGCTGCTGAGCGACGTGCTGGGGATTCACCGAAGCACTGTATCGGTCTGGGCCGCCGTCGTCGCGGGAATCGCTTTCAGCCTCTACCATTTCGGCCCTGGGCACCAGTTCAAATTCTCCGAGTTTGTCATCCGCGCTCTGGCGGGGATCTACCTGGGCGGGCTGTACCTGTTCCGCGGATTCGGAATCGCGGTGGGCGCGCACGTGGCCTACGACATTTACGCGGCCCTGGCGTTTTCTACTTCGCCATCTTGACTTGAACGAACTTGCGATGCTCGATGATATTCCGGAGCAATTTATCGTAAGTGGGGTCGTCGGGTTCGGCGGGGACCATCTTCTCCAGTTTCACCAATAGCGGCAAGGCGTCGGCCCACCGCTGGGCCAGTTCGTCTTCGCAGGCCCGGTCGTACAAGTTGCAGACCGCGTTGACCAGCCCCGGGTCCCCATGTCCGTCACCGTCGAGCGCGGTGGTGTAATTCCGCTCATCATGGCCGTCCTCAAAACCGGCGCTTCCGCGATACGCCTTGTAGAACTTGTAATGTCGTATGCAGGCGTACAGTTGGCCCGGGAGCAAATGGTTCTGAAAGAACTGGTTGGCCAGTTGCAGTTCGCTGGCGGCCTGCGTGGCGCCGGGAGTGACATCCGTCGGAATCGCCGTAATGGCGGCCCGAATCTGGTCGGCGGTCAATCGCGCCGGAATTCCGGAAGATGGGCCGGAGACTTGGGTGGGCCCCACAAAGGTGCTCAGCGCGATCACTCCGATGGTTATGGCCACGCTGACGGCCAGCAAGGCGAGATACTTTTTCATCTTCGCCTTGCGCTGCTGGGCCTGGACTTCCACTTCGGAGAGGGAGGCAATCGATTCGGTGGCGGGCGCCATCTCGTCTTCCGGCGGCGGAGGCAATTCCCCTTCCGCCGGTTGGTCCGGCGGGGGCGCCTCTGGCTCGGCGGGCTTGGGCGCCTCGGGGGCCGGCTGCGATTGGATATACTTGGCCAGGGCCTCCTTGGGGTCGTCCCCTTCGGCAACGAAAAGAATCTCCGTCTCCAACCCCACGCCCAGCAGGTCGCCGGTGGCCAGCAGGATCTGCTGGTCGGACTTGTACCGCCGTCCACTGACCATCGTGCCGTTGGTGGACAGGTTCTCCAGGATCCAACCGTCGGGTGTCCGAGTGAGCTGCATCTGCCGGCGCGAAACGTAGTGTTCCTTGAGGGGCAACTGGCAGTCGGACGAACGCCCTGCCGTGATTCGCTCACCTTGCAGCGAAACCCTTTGCCCGGTCTGCGGGCCTTTCACGAACACCAGTTGCGCACTGTCGGACATCGCATTCTCCACCGGGGCTTGGGATCATGCCCGAAGCCCCAGAACATATATTATCCTTGACCGGCGGGAAATGAAATGTCCAAAGTGCGCGAGGGGCATGCATTCTCGTAGCATGGGCATCTTGCCCATGAGTCCCACGGGCGTCCCGCCCGTGTCTTTGCTTTTGTCGTTGTCCTTTTCGGTTAAGGAAGGAACAAAGGAGGCAACAGAACCACGGGCAAGATGCCCGTGAGACTCATGGGCGGGACGCCCATGCTACGTTTTCGGAGAACGCGGTTGCCCCGCAAGTGCGGGGCTACACCAGTCCATGCCGGAAGCCGCGAACGATAGCGGGGCCGAAGATCGCCAGGATCACGGCCATGACGATCAGAAGGCAGGGGATGAGAATTCGCACGCTGGCCTTTGCGGCGGCGTTTTCGGCCCGGACGGATCGCTGGAGCCTCAGCAGCGTGGCCTGGTCGTGCAGCACCTTGTGCAGGGGCGTGCCGAGTTCCTCGGCCTGAATGACGCTGGCGACGATGGTGCGCATACCCTCCAGCGGGGCGCGATCGGCGAGGTTCTGAAGGGCCTTGCGGCGGGTGGTTCCCAGTTCGATCTCGCCCAGCACGGCCTTGAATTCGACGTTGAGCGGATCGTCGCTTTGCTCGCGGACGACCGTTCCGATGGCCTCGGTGAAGGTCGCCCCGGCGCCCATGGCCAGGCTGACCAGGTCCAGGGCGTAAGGCAGCCGCCGCGTGATGACCTGCATGCGCTTGGCGGCGCTGTAATAGAGTTGGTACATCGTCAGCCCGGCGCCGATCACCACCCCGGCCAGGAAGATCAGAATGCTGAACTCTCCGCCCACCATCAGGTAGAACACGCCCAGAAAACCGCCCAGCACCATCCCCGTGAACAGGGATTGCGCCATGTACTCCTCGGGCGTGAAATAATTCGGGTTTCCGGCGGCCACCAGGTTGTGGCCGACCCAATTCTTGGCCTTGGGGATCGCCACGCGACGACAGAGCGACAGCAGGATCCACATGATCTTCCCGAGGTAGGCATTCTTGAACAGCGTGCTGCGGTCGAGGTGCCCGGTCGCCAGCGCCACCTCGCGCTGGGGCGAAAGCTGGGCCTGCCCCTCCTGCGAAAACAATGACATCAGCAGCATCGAGAGGCTCACGAAGATTCCGACCGACAAGGCCACGTCCCAAATGTCCATTCCGAAGGGCAAGGCCGCCAAGATGTGGAAGGTTTCATTCATATTAAATATCGATCGCAATAATCCAGCGGATCCAAAGGAACCCGACCACGTTCAAGAACACCATGATCGCGACGATCACTTTCCCGATGTCGTCCTCAAAGAGCGATTTCACGCCGTTGGCGTCGATCAGGTACAGGATGCCCAGCGCCGCCAGCACCAGCATTCCCAACATGCGCGAGTTGGCCCGCCCCTCGGCGGTCAGGGTCTCGACGCGGCTTTCGAGGCGCTGGATTTCACGAATGCTGTCGGCGATGCGGTCCAGGGTTTCGCCCAGGTCTCCGCCCCGCTCGCGATGGGTCTGCAAGGCCGCGAACAGCAGCCGGAAATCGCCCGACCCGATGCGCGTGGCGCACTTGTCCATCGCCTCTTCCAGCGGAGTGCCGTACTCATATTCGCGGAGCATGTGGGTGAACTCGTCCCGCAGGGGCGAAGGCCCATCGCGGGCGATCAGGCCCATCGACTGCACCAGGTTCAAACCGGCCCGCACGCCGCTGGCCAGCGTCTGGATGCCCGAAACAAGTTGCCTTTCCAGCTTGGCCAGGTGCTGCTGCCGCAACATGCGAAGCACCATCGAGGGAAGGAAGGCCGACAGTCCCAACACGATGATCGCGCCGAAAACGCTTACGGTAATCAGGTAGGTGAGGGCGCCCAGCAGCAGCATCGCGACGGCCGAACCGATGGTCGCCGTTCGGGGAGCGATGTTCAAGAGCAGGTTGCCCCGCAGCACGCGGTCGAATTCTTTTTCCTGGCGCCGGATATGACTTACAAAAGGCCGGCTGCCCATGTAGATCGCCCCCACCGTCAACAGGAACATCACCACGCTCGGAGCCCAACTGATTTCCATGGCCGCCAGCATCATGTGAACACCTCCACTCCCAGGAACCCCTTGGAGACCAGTTCCTCGGCGAACTTCGGGATGTACCCGGTGTGCCTGAGCCGCGCCTTGGCCAGGTCCTCCCCTCGATTCATCCGCAGGAGGAAAATATCCTCGGTGATGATCTGCTGCGTCTCGGGGTCGATGCCCAGCACCTCGGTGATGTGCGTCACCCGCCTCCGCCCGTCGGGCAGGCGGGCGATCTGCACGATTACGTTCAACGCCGCCACGATCTGCTCGCGAATCGCGCGGACCGGCATCTCGACGGCCATCAGCACCATCGTTTCCACGCGCATCAGGGTGTCGTTGGGGTTGTTGGCGTGAATGGTCGAGAGCGAACCGTCATGCCCGGTGTTCATGGCCTGGAGCATGTCCAGGGCCTCGGGCCCGCGCACCTCGCCCACGATCAGGCGGTCCGGCCTCATGCGCAGCGCGTTCTTCACCAGGTCGCGGATGGTATACGCGCCCTTGCCCTCGATGTTCGCGGGCCTGGTCTCCAGGCGAACCAGGTGCTCCTGCGGCAATTGCAGCTCGGCGGAATCCTCGATCGTGACGATGCGCTCGTCGGGCGGGATGAAATTGCTCAGCACGTTGAGCGTGGTGGTTTTTCCGCTGCCGGTTCCGCCGGAGATGAGCATGTTCTTTCGCCCCAGGACGCAGGCGCGAAGGAAGTTGGCCGTGCCCTCGGTAATGGTCTCGCGTTCGATGAGGTCATCGATGGTGAAAGGGATTCTCGCGAATTTCCGGATGGTCAGGACCGGGCCCGAGAGGCTCAGCGGGTTGATGACCGCGTTGACGCGGCTGCCGTCGGGCAGGCGGGCGTCCACCAGCGGGCTGGACCGGTCGATGCGCCGACCCACCGGGGTAATGATGCGCTCGATGATGCTCTGCACGATCTCGTCGGAGAAGAAGCTTCGCCCGCTGTTCTGGAGGACGCCTTCCTTCTCGATGAAGATCTTGTCCTTCCCCACCACCATGATTTCGTTGACGTTGGGCATCTCCAGCAGGTCCTGCAGCGGCCCGTAGCCCAGCACCACGTCCTCGATCTCTTTCGAGAGCGTCCGCCGCACGATGTAGTCGCGCAGGTCGGGAGTGATCTGCGGCGCCAGCCTCTTCATCTGCCCGGGCCAGTCGGCCTCGATCGTGGCGATGTCTTCTTTCATCGTGTGCGGGCGCAGGCGCAGGGTGAAACCGCCGATCACGTCGGCGACCATCCGGGCGATGGCCTCCTCGTGCTTGTCCTGGGTAATGTCGCTGTTCTCGAACCCGTAGCTGTAGAGCAGCTTTCCGGTCGCCTGGCGGCACACTTCCGTCACCACGCCCCGCCAGAGGAACTCGCGAACCAGGTGGGCGGCCATCTCCGTGTCCACCTTGTTCTGGTATCCGGCGATGATGTCCGACAGGTGCCTCTTGATCAGGGCCACGTGCTGCGCGTCCGCGGCGCCCAGTTGCCCGGTCACCCGCAGGTTCAGCCGCTCCAGCAACTCCCCGTGCATCTTCTGCTCCATCTCGATGACCCGCTTGCGGGCCGAGACGACCCGCTTGGCTCCGTGAATCCGGCGGCTGGAGTCCTTGGCCTCCATCATGTACAGGCTGAACTCGCCGATGCGGATCTCGTCACCGTACTCGATCTTCCGCCTCTGCTTGTGCGGCAGGATCTTGTTGACAACGGTGGTTTCGTTGAGGCTCAGGGCCTCGATGAAGTAGCTTCCGGTGTCCTTGAAAATGCGGGCGTGCTTGCGCGAAACGAATGGGCTGCGCAGGACCACGTCGTTGCCTTCGTCACGCCCGATGGCGGCGAAGTCTTCTTTGGTCCTGATGATCTCGCGCTGATCGTTGTAGTGGTTGTAAATCCAGACTTCCAAGGAGATCTCCGTAATTACAGCGGTGGCGCCATCGGCCCGCTGCCGCCGCCCGAGGGCGTGTAGCTGCCGTGCGTGGGGTCGGCCTTGTCGAGCTTGTCTTTCACTTCGGAACCGAATTCCAACGTCGCCGGCGCTTGATCGCGCGGGTTGCGCAGCTCGAGAATCACCCGCCCCCCCTTCACATAGCTCAGCACATTGTACCACTGCGCAACCATGTCCCTGGGCAGGGAAGAGCCGATGTCGCGGTACTGTTTGGAACTTTCCTCGCCCGGCCTGGCGAAGTCGGTGACTGAATTTCCGCCAATAGATTTGACGACCAACCCGTCGATCAACCGCACGGTCTTGAATTGGCCGGGCCTCACCTGCACCTCGCCCAGCACGTTCACCAAGGCGCCCAGGTGAAGCATTTTACCGGGGCTGTAATTGGGGTCGATCGGGATCGCGATGTAACCCTGGCCGGCGGGAATGGCGGATTCCGTGCTCGATGGTGTGCCATAGTCATCCCGCATCACCCAATCGCCGGCGGCCACCCCGTGAGACAACTTTTGCCCGATGGGAGAATCCGTTATCTCCTCCACCCTCTTTATATTTTTAAACCCCTTGGCGATGTCGCTGTTGACCTCGACGGCCACCACATCGTCTTGTGCGGAAATCGTGTCGCCGGCTTTCTTTTCTATTTTGTATTGCCACAGCCTCTCCGTGGTGCCTTTGCTTTCGGTGCGGATCTTGTTGATTTGCACGTTATAGAGGACCACCACCAGCAAGGCCAGGCCCAGCGAAAGCACCAGCATCTTGGAGTTCTGCACAACCGGAGGAGTCTCTTTTGCCATTGCCTTGTCTCCACAAGCGGGTTGACCCGCCTTCGTTCGTCATCGTTTACCACGGCCACTATAACAAAACTTGTTGTTTCTTTGCCCCGTAGGGGCGGCAGATTTGTAGCCCACCGCGTAAGCGGTGGGTATGGGGTCGCGGAAGCCGACAAGCCCCGGCAGGGGCGGCAGAAATCCACGCCTGTTCATCGCCGTGTCTTTTCGCCGCGCCGCCGCCGCCGCTCTGTCGCCCCTTCGGGGCTTGAGGGCGAATGCGAAACGCGACCCACCGCTTACGCGGTGGGCTACAAATCTACCGCCCCATCCGGGGCGAAGAAACAGCAACAGCCCGGAAGAAAATCTTTTCCGCCCCTGACTTCCGAGGCGGTGTACTAAGAAGAATGTCTTGATGATTCTCATGTTCAAGTTTTTTTGTGCTACTCTGAAGTCACAACGGATATCACGGTCAACCGAACCTCGACCATTTTGACCTGCCCGGGGGTTTTCCGCAAGTGCAGGATACCATAGTTGCCGTCTTTTGTGAAAGTCAACCCGGCCGAATCGCCGGCGGGCTTTTCGGGGCTCAGGGCGAATCCATCCTGCCCCAGCCGCTTGAGATAGTAGGCCTTGACCGTTTCCAGTTCGCCGGGGCACCTGTACGTGCGCTGCTGCTGGAGCCGGCCCGGCGGGCGCTGCTCGTAGCCCGAGATCGGTTTGGCGCCCGGCGGCGGCGGCAGACCCAGCGGATCCTGGTTCAGCGGAGTCAGGTTCGCCTCGGACAGGGAAAACTGCCCTGCCCGCGCCGGGTTCCACGGCTGGGACTGGGGAGTCTGGGCGCGCCGAAGATCGGCCGCCCCCATGTCGCGCATACGGGGCGGCGCGGGCGGATGACCCTTGACGCACAGCCGAATCTGGTAGGCCACGAAACACAGCGTCGCGGCCAGGAATACGTACAACAGCAGCGACCATGCCGGGTGAGTGGCGCGGGGCTTTACGGGGTCGAGGGCATTCTTCGTCTCAACATCCGCCATCATCACCAACCACCGAGATACAAATTGCGAATCATCTGGGCCATTGGGCCGCCCTGCCCGCCGATACTGTTGAGCGTAGTGTCCACGCCCCCGTCCTGCGTCAAATACAACTTCTGGATCGTCGAGACCTCATTCAGTTGGTTTCGCCGCCACTCGACTCCCTCGCGGCCGTAGGTGTCCTTGATGGCTCCCTGGAACCTCTGCATGAGCGTCACGTCGGAGGGAAACTCGGCGCTGACGAAATCCTGACAGCCGCCCGGAACGTAGGTGATCAAGTCGTCCGCGAAGTTCCCGGCGGCAGGACCGTAGTTGTCCCGGGTCTGCGTGGCGAAATCCTGGACCGTCTGGTTCTTTCCCCCGTCGTTCGCCACAAGCAATTTGAACGCGGTGTTCCCCATGAAATCCTGGTTGATCGCGCCGGTGCTAATCGGTTTGGCATAGGCGTTTTCCCACGCGGCGTAGCGGTCGCTGATGCGCACGGATTGCTGGTTCACCATCGCCCACCCCCAGAAGAAGATCAGCACGACGATCAACGACAGCAACGGGATCACCATCAACATTTCCAGGACCATCGTCCCCTTGCGGGCGACCGGCCTGATGCGATTTTTTCCGAACATGATCGGTTCCTCTTCTAAAGGTGGCATGGCGACGTTGTTTGTCGCCATGGTGGCACCCCCAAGTCCGCTTGGGGGAGTCCTGGCGTCCGCTAAGACACCCCCAAGAAGACTTGGGGGTGCCACAAGACATGGCGACACACAACGTCGCCATGCCACCCTTGTTTAATGCTGCATGTACGCGTTGACCATTTGGGAGTTCAGCCTCTTGAGGTATTCCGCCACGGTGGTCACGTCGTTGGGCTGCAACACGCCGTTGGTGGCCGAGGCGTCGCCGGCCCCGGCCGCCATCTGGGCGGTCCAGTCGTCCCATTGGCTCACGGGCACCAACTGGGCCCGCCAGTCCTGCGTCCAGAGGTCCCAACTGGTGTTGTTGAACAGTTCGGTCTGAGCGACGGTCACCATGTTCCCGCTGGGATTGGCCGGTTGGAACTGCTGCTGCCAGAAATTGCTGGTGGCCGTGTGGCGGGCCACGCCCAGGAAGGTGAACAGTTTCCGCCTCATGCCCACGTCGGCGCCGACCTGGACGCCCGGGGCGCTGGGATCGGCACAGTCACCTTTGGTGGTGTCCAGCAGCATCGGTTGCGGCAGCACGTCCGAACTGGACCAGTTGCAGGGGTTGGAAACGTTTACCATCGGGCCGACGTCCAACCCGCCGAAGATCCGGAACTCAACGACGTAAAGGGGCTGCGGAATGGGTTTGCCGTTGCCGTCGAGTTTCAGATTAATTCCGATATCCTGCCAATACGGCGATACGGGACAGAGTGGCGACGGAGGCGGCTGCGTCTTTCCTTTCCAGATGAAGTCCCCTAAGCGAGTCCACGTTCGTCTGATTGGGTCCAACCCTGGATTAGCGACAACTTTATCCATATCAACCCACCCGGCGAAGGGGGTTAATATGTTTACGTTAGGCTGCTCGGGGACCGTGTACCCAGGGACGTTCGCACAGAAGGTGCCTGGCTTTAGCCAATTCGGATCCCCCTCTGGAACTGAGGATATGATGACAACGCAGAAGTAGTAGGTCATGTAGGGGGGAGTGTTGGGATCGACCGCGGCATTTTTCGCATCATTATAATTGGGTATGAACTTCGGGTAATGAATCCTCTGGGGCGTCTGCGACCCGAACATGTATTCCAATTTGATGGTCGTCAGTTGCGACATGAATTTGCTGAAATCAGGATTGTTGAAATAACAATCTGGCAGGTTGCCGCTAGCCCAGGTTCGCAGATTGTTCATAGCCCAAGCCACTGGACCATAGGTGCTATAGCCAGTTTTGGTCGCGCCCACCCAGGATCCACCAAAACTAAATCCGCCACCGTCCCCGGGGAGACCACTCGCGTTCCCCGAGGGTTGGGCACCCATTGAA
>CAZYDC010000017.1:0-19929 GCA_964646065.1 uncultured Planctomycetaceae bacterium
TGTCGAACGGCGAATGCAGAAGTAAAGATTCGGAAAAAACTGATCCGTACTTCTGACTTCGATTGTTCGACATTCGAATGTTCGTCGGTTCGCTGTTTCCCCTTCCGCGTGCAACGGCCCTTCGGGAAGGGACAGTCCCCATTTTCGGGGCTGTTTCCGAAAATGGGGACTGTCCCTTAACCTTGGACGTTTAGGGACATTCCGCCTACTCCAGCGCTTTGGACAGATCGTTGAGGTGGGCGAGGACCCATTTGACTTTGCGGTCGATCATCTGGAGGAAGGGGAAGCCCTCGATGCGGCCGAACGAGCCGGTCGCGGCGATGGGCAGGACGGCCTCGGCGATCATGGCCTCGCACATGAGGTACGGCACGGCGTTCAGCTCGGCGACGGTGACGACGTTGACGCTGTCGTACCCGCGGAGGAAACGCTTGAAGCGGGTCTCATCGACGTAGTCCGGCCACTTGTTGGGGTCCTCGCTGCCGCCGATGATGGAGAATTGCAGGGCGCCGTTGGCCAGGTCGATAATCCGCTGCTGGAGGCGGGCGGCGTCGTAGTCGATGACGGCCACCACGCTGTGGTCGCGGAAGAGCATGTTGCCCGGGTGCCAGTCGCCGTGGACGATCTGGACGCCCCACTTGGGCAGGCCCAGTTCATTGGCCGTCTTGGCGCAGAACTGGTACTTCTCCTCCAGCGACTTGACGGTCTCCGTGAGCACCTCTCCGGTGGGCCGGGTTTCCATGGGCAGGCTCCGCACGGTGCTGCGGATGGCCTGGTGGATGGCCGTGCCGTTGTGGTAGCTTCCGGTGGCCGGTTTGTAGTCGCTGTGGAACGTGGCCAGCAGCTTGTGGTACAGGCCCAGGATGCGCCCGGAATTGTGCGTGGCCTCGAGCGAGCCGTCGTATCCGCCGCCGGCGATGAACTCGAACATTTCGTAAATATTGTTTTCGATGACGAGCATCGAGTTGTTTTCCGGGCGCGTGCCCAGCAGGTGCGGCAGCGGAAAATTCTGCCCGGCCAGCGAAAGCTGGATCTGGTGCGTGAAGGCGACCTTGGCCAGGTCCTCGCGGCCTCGCACCCGCCGCTTGAACAGGAACTTGCCCCGTTCGCACTCGATGATGCACTTGGGCGCGCGCTTCGAGCCGCGAGGGAAATCCACGATCGACCGGACGATTCCCAGGTCGTAGTGGCTCAGGCAAATCGCCAGCTCTTCGGGGCCGAATTTTTCACGGTCGGTCGGCATTACTATCCTAATCGGCAAACAATATACACTAAATGATATGTTCGCACGAATAAAGAAGTTTAGGGGGAATTCATTTTTTGTGGGTCGGAAACAGCGAATCGCAGAATATCGAATGTCGAACCGCAGAAGTCAAAAGTGAAGAAGCGGTTCTTGCCGTTCCGCTTGCGGCTTAGCATCCGTTTCTTCTTCTGGCCGCGAACAAAAACAGATGCTAAGCCGCAAGCGGAAAAAATACCGCTCTTCACTTCTGCCTTCTGCGGTTCGACATTCTGCGGTTCGCTGTTTCTTCGCCGTTTCGCCCTTCTCTCTTCGTTCCTCGCCCTTCGTTCTTTCTTCGCGGTTTTCTAACTTGACTCTTGGCCGCCACTATGCCATACTGCGTGCCTCATGACTCTTCCCCACCGGATAATGAGCGTTGAGCCTCTTTCCATCGAGGCCATCACAGGCGACCGCCTGAAGCGGTAGATGCTGCGCCCCCCGGATTGACCCTTACCTTGCGGTCGTTTTCGACCCGCCACGATTTTCAGAGAGAAAAATGCCCAAAGAACAGATTCGAAATGTCGCCATTATCGCCCACGTTGACCACGGCAAAACCACGCTGGTGGACCAATTGCTCCGCCAGAGCGGCCAGTTCCGCCAGGGTGAGCTAAAAGGCGACTGCATCATGGATTCCAACCCGCTGGAGCGCGAGCGGGGCATCACGATTTTGGCCAAGAACTGTGCCATTCATTACACCGACCGCGACGGTTCAAATTATCACATCAACATCGTGGACACTCCCGGACACGCCGACTTTTCGGGCGAGGTGGAGCGCGTGCTGAAGATGGCCGACGGCGTGCTGCTGCTGGTGGACGCTGCCGAGGGCGTCATGCCCCAGACGCGCTACGTGCTGTCCAAGGCGCTGCAAAACGGTCTGCGGGCCATCGTGGTCATCAACAAGCTCGACCGCCCGGACGCCCGCCCGCAGGTCATTCTCAACCAGACGTTCGACCTGCTGATCGAGCTGGGCGCCGAGGATCACGCCGAGGACTTCCCGGTCGTCTACGCCAGCGGACGAAACGGCTGGGCCGTGAACACCATGAAGGAGGCCCTGGAACTGGCCAAGCTATCGCAAGAGGCGGGCAAGACGTCTCCCCGGGGCGAGGTTCCTTCGGGCGGGCTGCCCGCGCCGCTGGGCGACGTTCACGCCCTCTTCGACGCGATCATCCGCCACGTTCCGGTGCCCGACTTCAAGGCCGACGCGCCGCTCCAGGTGCTCATCACCACCATCGACTACAACGACTACGTCGGGCGAATCGGCATCGGGCGCGTCTGCGCCGGAACGCTCAAGGCCGGGCAGGACATTGTCAGCATCGACATCCAGGGCAACCAGACCAAACAGCGGATCGCCCAGCTCATGCAGTTCGACGGGCTGGGCCGGCGCGAGGTGGATGAGATCGCCGTGGGCGACATCTGCGCGGTCGTCGGACTGGAGAAGGTCGAGATCGGCGACACGCTGGCCGACCCGGAGCACCCGGTGGCCCTGAAGTCCGTGATCGTGGACGAGCCCACGCTGCACATGACGTTCCGAATCAACGACGGGCCTTTCGCGGGCAAGGAAGGAAAGTACGTCACCAGCCGGCACATCCGCGAGCGGCTGGAGAAGGAGCTGCAATCCAACGTGGCCCTGCGCGTGGATTTCGGCGAGAGCAACGACGTGGAGTTCGACGTCGCCGGTCGCGGCCTGATGCACCTGGGAATCCTGTTGGAAAACATGCGGCGCGAAGGCTACGAGATGACCGTCGGCAAACCCAACGTGATTTACAAACACGAGAACGGCAAGAAGCTCGAGCCCATCGAGCTGCTCGTGCTGGACGTGCCCTCGGAAATGATGGGCCCGGCCATGCAACTGCTGGGCGACCGCCGTGCCGAGATGATCCGCATGGACACGCACAACAAACGCACGACGCTGGAATTCACGATCCCCGCCCGCGGGCTGATCGGCCTGCGAAACCGCATGTTGACGGCCACCAAGGGCGAGGCGATCATGCATCACCGCTTCCACCGCTACGAGCCGACCCGCGGCGAGATTTCCGGGCGCTCCAACGGCGTGATGGTGGCCACGGACAGCGGACAGGTCACCGCCTGGGCGCTGGACGGACTGGCCGACCGCGGGTACATGTTCGTCCAGCCGACCGACCAGGTCTACCAGGGCCAGGTCGTCGGCGAACACTGCAAAGAGGGCGACATTCCGGTCAACGTGGTCAAGCTCAAACCGCTGACCAACATGCGCGCGGCCGCCAAGGACCGCACGGTGGTGCTCAAGGCCGCGAGGCGCCTGTCGCTGGAGGCGGCGCTGGAATACATCGAGAGCGACGAGCTGGTCGAGCTCACGCCCGAGAGCATCCGCATGAGAAAGAAAATCCTGTCGGACGTGGATCGCCGCCGCGAAAACCGCAGCGTGAATTCCAAGACCGCCTGAACCGCGCGGGTCTTGTTGCGACTGGACGCGGAGAACGTGCAATGAATCCAGCAGACAAAAAGGTCGTCTTGCGCGACGCGAGTGCGTCCGACTTGACCGCGATTAACGATATCTTTAATCATTACGTCCTGAATTGCACCTGCGCCTGGAGCGACGAACCGACCACGCCCCATGAACGCGCCGAATGGTTTGACTCTCATGGGAGCACGCATCCAATCCTCGTCGCCCAGCGCGGGGCGGAGGTGGTCGGGTGGGGTTCGATTTCCCCCTTCCACCATCGAAGCGGGTATCGATTCACGGTCGAAGATTCCCTGTACATCCGGGCGGACTCGCAGGGTCTGGGCATCGGCAAAATGCTGCTGGCGGAGTTGCTCGCGCGGGCCAAGGCGCTGGATTATCATTCCGTGATGGCCCTGATTTCCGCCGACCAGGCGCCCAGCCTGGCCCTGCACGCGAAATTCGGTTTCGTGCAGCGCGGCACGCTGCACGAGGCCGGCTTCAAATTCCAGCAATGGCTGGACGTTGTTTACATGCAAAAAATGCTCTGACCGGAAAACCGCGATGAGTAAGGGTGCCATGCCCAAGTCTGCGCGGGCATGTCTTGCCGTTGTCCCCATGCCCGCGCAGACTTGGGCATGGCACCCTGTTCAATCTTTGTCCGCTCTTTTCGCGGCCTTCTTCGCGTCATCGCGTTCCTTTTTCACACGGTCGCGGTCCCGCTCAAGGGCTTTGAGTTGGCTCTTGCGATAATCGACGGCCGACTCCCAAGCCTTGCGGTCTTTCTCCGCCTTCGCCAACTTCCCGCGCAGATCGTTGTTTTCCGCCCGCAACTGCCCGACGCTCCGCGTGTCCTCTTGCGGCGCGGGCGAGGCCGTTGGCGCCGCGGGGGGCGGGGTTTCTTCTTTGACGGTCAGGCACCCGCTCAGCAAAACCGACGCCGCGATGAACAGTACGATTCCGCTTAGCTTATTCATGGGCGCCTCCGTTTGCGGCGGCCCTGTAGCGGTCCCGGTCGGCGGCGTACTGATTCGTCTTTTCTCGCACCTTGGCCATGTCGTCGTTCAGGTCGTTGTACTTTTGGGACAGGCTTCGATTCCGGTTCTCCACCCACGCCAGGCGGTCGCGAAGTTCGGTGTTCTCGCGGACCAGGTCGGCCTTGTTGTTGGGGCTGGCCGGAGTGACCACAGCCGAGGGCTCCGGCTGACCCCAACCGCCTCCGCCGGTGTAATCCGGCACCGTGACCGTGGCGCAGCCCGCCATGAAAGCGGACAGCACCATCGCCGCCCCCGCCGCAAGCAACATTCGCGTCATACGTGCTCCTTTGATCTGCCATTGTGGCACCCCCAAGTCTGCTTGGGGGTGTCCCGGTTTTGGGCATCCGCTAAGACACCCCCAAGCAGACTTGGGGGTGCCACAAGACCCGCCGCGGCGGGCCACCCTTACCTATTGTTTCTCGCTGGCGGCCGTCAGGGCCGTCACGTTGCTCAGCGTGAAATAACCTTCAAAACCATTGTACCGATGAATGTACTCGGTGACGATCATTGTCCGCTCGGAGGGATCGGTGAATGTCTGGTGCAGGCCTTCTTTTGGCCCGCCGACCAGCCCGACCATGAACGTCACGCCGTCGCGCCGCAGGGCCTCGTAGGTCGGCTCGATGTTTTCGGTCTCAAAGGCCAGGTGATGCGTTCGAGGCCCGTAATTGTACACGAACTTTTCGGTCGGCCCGGCCGTCGCCTCGTTCTGGTATGGCGCGATCCCGGAGGTGAACACCAGGCCGACGCCGTCGCGGCTGCGGCGCGTGACGTTGGTGATGGAATTCAGGCTCTCCACGTAAATCGCGAACTCGAACCGGTGGTTGGTCAGGCGGACGAACTCCAGGATCGCCGAGTCGCGGTCCATGGCGTTCAGCCGCGTGGCCACGTGGTCCAGCCGCCCGATGTTCGGGCGATATTCCTGCCGCGGCGCGGGGATGCTCCAGTCCAGGTCCTCGGCCCCGCCGAAATGATACGTCCGCCGGCCGCTCCACTGGATGAACCCGTACGACGCACCGATCAGCGGCGAGGGCATCGTCTGGATGAACGAATACGTGTCCATGCGGATAATGTCGTCGGTGACGAACCGCACGCCGCGTGATTTCTGAATCGCCACGTACCGGTCCAGGTCCGGACACTCGAACACGAACGTCTCCAGGCGG
The DNA here is from genome assembly GCA_964646065.1 of uncultured Planctomycetaceae bacterium. GTDB lineage: Bacteria > Planctomycetota > Phycisphaerae > SM23-33 > SM23-33 > CAZYDC01. Next base: position 5,896 of record CAZYDC010000017.1, read on the forward strand.
GTGTTGGGCAGCCGCCGCGATTTCGGCCGGTCGTTCAGCGACGCGAACGGATTGCCCGCCAATCGCCGCGAGCGGACCAACACGTCCGCCGCCGGCGGCCGCGCGCCGCCTCTAGCATGGGCATCCTGCCCATGTCTGTCGCGGGCATCTTGCCCGCCTGTGACGCGGGCATCTTGCCCGCGTGTCGTTTCTTCTGTAGTAACGCCGCCAGGCCCTTCCGGCTGCGACAGCACCGCCGTGATATACATCGGGCCGCGATGCGCCCCCAGCAGCGACAGCCCGGTGTAATGCTGAAGTTCCTCCACGGCCGCACGCTGGCAATCCGGTTCGACGTTGATAATGACGCAGGCCAACTCGCCCACCAGCCCCTCCAGCCCGGCAGCGCGGCGATCCTCCAGCGCCCGCTTCGCCTCGCGCTCCAGATACTCCTGGCTGTTGCGGAATTGATCGATGGGCGAGAGATGGTCCGCGTGGGACAAGCTGGACTTGGGACTTTTCATAATGCAATTATACGCCCCGTTCGCGCGACGGCAATTCCCGACCGATTTTGTTCCTCGCGAAATGATGAATAAGGGTGCCACCCTCAAGCGACGTTGTTGCTGTTGTCGCTTGAGGGTGTTCCCGAATGCCAAGACACCCTCAAACGGCAACAACAGAAACGCCGCTTGAGGGTGGCACCCATCAATCAATGGTTGACAGGGCACCCAGTTTTCCCCCTCAAAAGAAAACGGGCGGCCAGTTGGGCCGCCCGCGCGAGCGAGTCAAGTAAGGATAATCGTCAATTACTTGGCGGCCTTCGCCCGGCGGCGGATGTACCCGCCCAGGCCGAAGATGCCCATTCCAACCAAGCTCATCGTGATCGGCTCGGGAACCGGAGCCAGGCCGTCGGCGCGGATCAGGTAGGGTTCATCCCATGCCCCCGCACCGGCTCCGGGGTTGAAGGTCTGCAAGTTCACAACGTCAGTCCCGCCATTAGCGAGGTTGCTGAGATCGGAATTCAACGTCAGTCCGGTATGGGCCGCATCAACTCCTGTCGCGATCAAGATGTTATCCGCGCTGGAAAGTGCTGTCGTGTCCTGCCAAACGCACCCATAGGTGACCTGGTCCTCGTAAGCGATAGCCGCGACGGCGAACCGCTGGGTCGTTATCGCCGTTGCGGGGATATTGTACGTCGTCCAAACCGAGGCGTTAGGCCCGCCGGGAGGATTGGCGCCGCTATCGTCGTTGCGCTGGCCAGCGGTAATCTGAGAATTGACCACCTGGAGCAACGTCAGGTAGGTCGGCGCGACCTCGGCGGGAAGGGTTCCCACCACGCTGTCGCTGACGCTGTAGAGGGCCATGCGAACGTTGGCCCCCGCCGGCAGGCCTGCCCAAGCCACACTCAACTGGTCAATGACCGGGGCTGCGGGGTTCGTCGTGAAGACGTTGATAAACGCCTGATCGCCCGCCTGGTCGCCGACGATCTCATTGTTGGCGTAATTGTTGTCAATCGCGTAGGTGGTCGAAGCCGAGGCGACGCGGCAGAACCCGGCAACGGCAACCAGCGCAAACAGAATTGTGGCTCTCTTAACCATTTCCATCTCCTTTAACCGAATCTCCGAAAGAAAGCGTTTCAATATGTTGCGCCGATGCTACCACAAAACGCCGATTTGTCAAGCGAATAATAAGGAATAATAACGAATTACCGGGGTTTTTCCCCGTAGGCCGTGGTGGCGCCGGATATATTCGCGCAAGAAAGCGGGCGGCCACTGGGCCGCCCGCGAGAGTCACTCAAATTTAAGTCGTCAATTACTTCGCAGCCTTCACCCGGCGGCGAATGTACCCGCCCAGGCCGAAGATGCCCATTCCAACCAAGCTCATCGTGATCGGCTCGGGAACCGCGTCGCCGAACACCTGGACGCTGAAATCGTCGGCGGGAACACCACCATATATATTGGGGAAGGTGATCGAATCGAACAACTTGCCATCTGCGTTGGTGGGATCTTGCCAGTAATAATCCTGAACATAGCCATCGCCACCCGGATTAACGCCGATCTGGTCACGCACGGCGGTCGCTTCCAGGAAGGCTATGTAATAGTTGCCATAGCCGGCAGGGCCTCCGGGTTTGCTAACGGGCAGGATGGCGTAAGCCTCCTGCTGCCCCGGGGCGAGGGTAATGTTAACCGGGAAGTCCAACTGCCACAAAACGTAGCCCGGCGCCTGGCCGTTGGGAAACGCGGTGTCAGTCTCCGTAGCATTAACGCCCGCCAGAGTGGTCAACGGGCCGCCTGCTGGGCCGGCCATAAGCCCCATGCTGCTGAACTCGGAGCTGTATGCAGGGGCACTGAATCCCCCACGGATCCACATGCGAATGTCGGTGATCTGGTAACCGGCGGCGTTCCCTGTAGGGGCGGTAAAGCTGTCGCCGGCAACTACTGAGGGTCCATTGTCTGCGTAGTCCGCATTTACAGCCTGCACATCAAGGTTCCCGCTTGCAAAATTGTTTTGAGTGGTCCAATCGCTATTGGGGATTTGGACATTGGATGTCGGCAACCCGCGGTCCACCAGAAGGGTGGTCGCATTCGCGAAACTTGCCGCAACCAGTAAACAGACCGAAACCAATAGAACGCTCTTTGAACTCATCTCCAGCTCCTTTAACGGAATCCTCATCTTCGGAAACATTACATTGCAGACGTTGGGTCGATGTTACATCAAAACGCGAATTTGTCAAGTGGAGAAATCGAACTTTCATCGAAAAAAACTAAGGTTTTTCCTGTAGTCCGCCGGGCGTAAACCACATTTGCCGTGTCAACCTGCGTTTCTCGCGTTAGTTGCGCCACGGATGGCTCGCACGCCCACTATGCTGTTTCTTGCGGAAATATCTGTCTAACTACGCGATTTTTTGCTCATCAAACGTCCAAGAAATGCCGACCGGCAAGCCGACATTCCAAGTGAGCTTGCATTGGGCCTCCTTTGGGCTAACCGTTTGACGTATGCGCTCCTATGCGGATGGAGCCCCGTTTTGCCTGCGCAAGAAAGCGGGCGGCCTGGTTGGGCCGCCCGCGCGAGTCGCGTAAGGAAAATCGTCAGTTACTTGGCAGCCTTCGCCCGGCGGCGGATGTACCCGCCCAGGCCGAAGATGCCCATGCCAACCAGGCTCATCGTGATCGGCTCGGGAACGGCGGAATCAGCGGTGATCGTTGCGTCGAAGAGGTTCGTCGCAGCGCCATCTTCGAGCGCCCAATCGGACTGGGCAAGCCACCCGGTATTCGTCAGGGACCAGATCGTGTTCAGACCCGACCCGATCAGCGGGGGATCATTGGTGGGCGTGAGGCCAAAGTAGTTGCCTTGGAGCTGGGGAGCGCCGGTGGTAAGGACGTAGGTAAACGTGCTAGGCACCTGCACATCGGCGAACGGGAAGGAATTTCTGAACTGCCTGCTGTCGCCTGTGTTCCAGGTGTTCTCGATCGTGGAGGAGGCCAGAAGGGTGCCGGGGGCGCCGCCCGGGCCGTCGTTCGCGAATATCTGGCAGGTGAAGGGGAAGGTGCCCGGATCATGATGATAGTTGCCGAAGGTGACCGAGATGTCATTGACGAATCGGCTGGTGCCGGCCAGTGTCACCTCGTTGCCGAGATTGTCTCCCGGTTGGGGCTGGTCCCCATTCGCGCCGTACCAGACAAGAGGTATGGTTTCATAAGTGCCGACGGGATACGGGTTGTCTACCGTATAGGCGGCGGTTTGATAGACGGTATCCGCCCCGGCGCTGGCCGTACCGATGAACAGCAATGCCAAGCCGACGGGAACCAACGCCAGAATTGCAAGACTCGTACGCATTTCCATCTCCTTTAACGAAGTCCTCTCTTAGAAAGAATCACAGACGTTGTGTCGATACTACCTCGAAATCCGAATCTGTCAAGTGGATAAATCAAAAACCAGTCAAATATATTAAGGCGTTTCCTGTAGGGCGCCGGGCGTGAAGGGTGCCATGCCCAAGTCTGCGCGGGCATGTCCCTCTCGTGGCACCCCCAAGTCCGCTTGGGGGTGTCTTGGTTGCGTGCATGACCCCAGACACCCCCAAGCGGACTTGAGGGTGCCACAAAGACATGCCCGCGCAGACTTGGGCATGGCACCCAACGCCGTGAACTACGTTGGCGAAACCAGCGTTTTTACCCGAGTTTTTCAAGGAAACGGTGAAAAAACGTCCAAATCGAGATATATTCGTATAATTACCTTATAATGAAGGTGTTACGTGCTATTGCGAGCCACCGTAGTTCACGGCGTTGCATGGCACCCTTCGATACCACGATTCTTCCTAGAACTCCCAGCCTTGCTTCTGGGCCAGCGCGTTGAACGCCTGGATGACGCCTCGGCTGGCAACATCCTGGCCGACGGCGCCGCCCAGGGCCAGGACATGCGCCTTGAGCGTTTCCTCGGCGTTGGAGGGGCAGACGCCCCATCGGCCTGTGGTGGGATTCATCATGCTGCCGTCGCCGCTCATGGAATCGCCGGCGATCACGACCTGCTCGGGGGCGATGCCCGTCAGCCGCAGCACCTCGCGGACGCCGCGGCCTTTCTCCAGGATTTTCGGATAGGCGCATACCCCCCCGCCCACGAACAGGTGCAGGTGCTTGTCCGCGTCGGGAAAGTTCGCTCGCACGTACTCGGCCAGTCGCTGGCGGTCCTGCTCCAGGGGCGAAAAGTCGAACCAGTGGCCGTAGAAGTTCATCCGGTAAGGCGCAAAGTTCCCGCACACGCCTTTCATCAGCGCGAACAGTTGCGACTCGCACGCCTCCATGACCTTGGCCTCGGTGTCGGCCGTGTACGGTTGGACGAACTCCAGCACGTCGTTGTTGAGCCTGGCGATCCGGCAGGACATTTCGGCGATGAAAAACGCCGGGCGGCTCTTGACGGCGCTGGCCAGAACGGCCTGGTGCTGACCGGCGACGTCCCAGGTGGTGCTGATCGCCCACTGGCAGCCGCGAGCGGACAGGCGGTCCAGGAACTCCGAGAATGGGTCGGGCAGCCGGGCGTACGGTTGATAACCGCCGCCCAAGGCCGTGCCGTCAAGATCGGTAATGAATAACTTCGGGAACGTGCCTTTGCTCATCGTCAAAATCCTTTAATTCCTTTTTTGTGGGAACATCCTCATCGCGAACATTGTATCATGGGTCGATAGAAAAGTATCCCCACAGATATGGGTGGCGGCCAAGGATGGTCGCCGCGCACTACCCCCCCCGTGGGGCGATAGAAAAGAGAATCTATGCGATTGATGCTGGCGATGTGTACCGGACTTCAGGTTGGTTACGACGGATATTTTTCGAGCGCGCCGATGGGAATCGAGACCCTGGCCGCCCACGCGAGAAAGCACGCGGAAGTAACGCTGGCCGACATGCGAGGGCGCGGACAGGATGTGGAGTCGCACGCGGAGTTCCTGCTTTCGGGCAAGCCCGACATGATCGGGCTGAGCGTCAACAGCGCCCCGCACACCAAGTACGCCCTGGCGATGGGCGAGGCGTTGCGGCGGAGAAGCGGCGAGGTCAAGCTCATCGTCGGCGGACAGCAGGCGACGTTCCTTCCGGATGAAATGCTCGCGCCCGGTCACTTCGACGCCGTGATCCGCGGCGAGGGCGAACTGACGCTGACGGAAATCCTGACGCGCGGAACCTTCGCCGGAGTGCAGGGCGTTTCGTGGCGCAACGACGGCCAGGTCGTTCACGAGCCCGACCGCCCGCTGATCGAGGACGTGGACAGCATTCTGCCGCCCGCCCGCGACCTGCTGCCGGACCGCACGGCCTACCGCATGGGCGACTACCGCGTCGAGGGCATCGAGTCCAGCCGCGGCTGCCCGTTCCACTGTTCGTTCTGCTCGATCCGGAATTTCCATCGAGGCCGGTGGCGAGCCAAGAGCGTCGCGCGGGTCATGCAGGAGGTCGATTGGCTCATCGAGCACTACACCGACCCGATGGTGATCTACTTCGCCGACGACAATTTCGCCAACAACATCCCCCGCGTGATCGAGATCTGCAAGGCCATCGTCGAGCGGAAGAGCAAGGCGTACTTCTGGTGCCAGGCCCGCGTGGACGTGATGGCCAAGCACCCCGAAGTGATCGAGTGGATGGGCAAGGCGCACTTCGCGGCCGTGCTCGCGGGCATCGAGACCTCGGTGCCGCGGCTGCTCAAGTCGGCCCGCAAGGGCACGTCGCTGGAGCAGATTTCCAGCGCGATCGAGTTGCTGCACAAGCAGGACATCGGCGTGTGGGGTACGTTCACGCTGGGGCTGCCGGGCGAGACGGCCGAGGAAACCGCGATGACGGCCAAGTTCATTCCGACGGCCAATGTGGACGTGGCGCAGATCACCGTCGCCACGCCGATCCCGGGCTCGGACCTCTACCGCGACGCCAAGGCCGGCAATCAACTGCTGCACACCGACTGGGACCAATACGACTTCACCTCGCCGACCATGAAGGGCCAGTTGTCCAAGAAGGAACTGGACGGCTTCATGAGCAAGGCGTACCTGCAAACGTATTTGAGCTGGAAGTTCCTGGCCGCGCCGTTCCACAAAAACAGTAATCTGGGGCGCCTGCGCGCGACCGCGTTCGGCGTGTTCTGGACGTGGATCTGGTACCTTATTAAGGATGGCCTGCGCGGCCTGTTCCACCTGAAGCGCGCCACCCCCCACCGCCCGCAAGGCAACCTCGCCGACGTGAAGGCCGCTCCGTAGGGCGCTGCGCGCCTGATCAAATAAAAGCGGGGACAGACACCGATTCCGCAGACGGAATCGGTGTCTGTCCCCGCTTTTCCTAATGCTTCAGCCCGGTCAGGTAATTGGGCCACTGGTATTTCCGGACCTTGAGCTTGCCTTCGACCTCGATCTTGAAGACGGTCACGATGGGGTCGGGCGCCTTGGCCGGCAGGTCCAGCAGGCGCAAGCGCGTGCCGGTTTGCTCGAACCGCACCGGCAAATCGGGGACTGAGACCGATTCCGTCCGCGGAATCGGTGTCTGTCCTCGATTTCCGGTCCCCAGGATAGTCACTCGTTTGACCTTGCTCTGGATGCCGCCGACGCCGATCTCCGGCGATACGTAGGCCTGCGCGTGGACGTACGCGCATCCGTTGGCCACCGTGTGGCCCCCCACCGCGCAGAACACAATGACCTGCTGCTGTGAGGGGCTCAGGATCGCCTCGCCGTTGCGCTCAAGCCAGCCGCCGACCTCGCCCAGGATTTTCACGGCCTGGGGCGGCACGGTCCCGTCGGGCTTGGGGCCGATGTTAATCATCAGCGCCCCGTTGGTGGCCGCGACGCGCTGAAGCAGCATGGCCACGTGCTTGGGCGTCTTCCACTGGTCGTCGCCGCGGGCGTACGCCCAGTTCTCGTTGAGGGTCATCACCGACTCCCACGCGCGGCCCCGAGGGCTGGCCGTGATGTGCTGCTCCGGCGTGCTGTAGTCGCCCGGCAGTTGGTTGCGGTCGTTGACCAGAATGCCCGGTTGCAGCCGCTTGACCATCGCGTTCATCTCGCGGGCCTTCCACTCCTCGGGCAGGTCGTACGGTGCGGGGATGTCGTAAAACAGCAGGTCGATCTTGCCGTAGTGGGTCATCAGTTCGCGAATCTGGCCGTGAATGTAATCCAGGAACCGCTTGTGGCCGGCGCGGTCGCCTCGCTTCAGCGCGTGCCAATCCGGGTGATGCCAGTCCATCAAGCTGTAGTACAGGCCGACTTTCAGCCCGGCCTTGCGGCAGGCGTCGGTGTATTCGCGGATAAAGTCCCGCCCGGCCGCCCGCTGGGGCGCGGTGTAGTCGGTGAGCCGGCTGTCGAACAGGCAGAACCCCTCGTGATGCTTGGTGGTCATGCACATGTGGGTCATGCCCGCCCGCTTCGCGAGCGCCGCGATGGCGGGCGCGTCGAACTTTTTGCCGGTGAATCGGGCGGCGAGTTTTTCGTACTCCTCGCGCGGCCACTCCTCGCACATCATCGCCCACTCGCACCGCTCCAGGAGCGAGTACAGGCCCCAATGAATAAACATGCCGAACCGATTGTTGGCCATCCAGTCGATGGCGTGCTTGGAACTCTTGGGACTCGATTGTTTAGCCATGTTGACCTCTGTTATTGGGAATTGCGAAGAACATACAGCCGAGCACGGTCGAGTGCAATGGCTCGGAATAGAAACTCTCTGGCCGGCCTCACTCCGGAAAATTCGCCGCCAGAAATTCCTCGGGAGTCAGGACGGCGATGTCTTCGGCCGGAAAATGTTTCGGATTGCGAGTGATCAGTGTGGTCGCCCCTGCGCTTATGGCACTGAAGAATTGGATGGCATCCTCGAAGTCATCGATATCCGAATCCACCGCCTGGTTGACGATTTTCAAGTCGAATGGAACCAATTGAAACAGGTCGCGCAATATACCCATTGCCTCTCGCGCGAAGCCCCCTCCATGCTCTCGCCGCAACAGGTAGTGCAGATTCGGCAGTGTTATCGTGGAGATCGCCGCATTCACTTGACCGGTTTCTGCCAAGTACCAGACCCTGGCGGATTTGCCAAAGAACGGCTCTCGATTCACCATAACGTCCATGAGAACATTGGTGTCCACAAATACGTTCATTTGTCGAGCCCGTGCTTTTCCATGAGGGCGTCCCCCAGAAATTCCTTGTAGTCTTTTCCGGGCGGCAACTTCAATACGCCGACCATCTTCCGGGTCAGGGGCCCAATTTTGTGCGGAGTTCCCTCTGCGGACGCGGCGGACTTCACAAACTGACTGAACATTGACGACACGCTCGTTTTCCTGGCTTTGGCGAGTCGCTTGGCCGTCCGGAGCACGTCCGGCTGGACGCTAAGAGTGAGTTTTGTCATAATGTTTCTCCGATACGTGTTATCCTATCAATATTATACGTATCGGACTAAAGACCCGCAATCGCCAATTCTTCTATTTCTTCACGCCGAACAGGTTGGCGGCCGGGCGGTCCTGCTGGGGCCAATGGTTCAAAATGGCCTTGGCCTGCTTCAAATCCAAGCGTGCCGCGACGATGAAGTACACCGCGTTTTCCCGCGTCCGCCATTCAATCCATCCGCCGCGGACGCGGTTGGGCACGGGCTTGCCTTGCTGGTTGAGCAAGCGCCAGCCCTTGGGGAAGTTGTCCCGCACGACGCAGCGGCCGCCGCGCGGGCTGCGGATGCGGGCGCAAGCGAATTGGCCGCCGGCGACGCGGGCGTCGATGAGGAAGCCGCCCTCGGCCTGGAGCGAATCGAAGGCGATGTCGCGCCCGCGCCAGTCGTCCGGAATGCCCGGGAAGATCACGATCCGGCCGCCGTAGCTTTGCAGCAGCATTTCCTGCACGCCCGAAAGGTACATGAAGCTGCCTTCGACCGTCATGAGCCGCCAGGTGTTGTTGTCCAGGCCGCTCTTGGGCCGGAACGTGCTGTTGGTGTGGAAGGTATTGGGGGCGACGAACTCCTCGGCGTAGAGGCGCAGCATCCGCAGCGCGGCGTTCGGCATCAGGCCGCGCGAGTAGAGGCAGGACGCCCACGGGTAGCTCCAACCGTCCCACACGCCCATTCCGCGGAACACCAGGTGGTCCAGCGAACCATCGATCAGCTCGCGCTGGGCGGGCTCGAAAGGCGAGAGCAGGCCCAGCGGATAGATCGGGGCCAGGTGGCTGTGATGGCGGTGCGACTGCGTCAGCGGCTGGCCTCGCCCGACGGCCAGCACGTTGTGGCGACCGGTCAGCGGGTTGCAGTCGTCATAGTCGGCCAGTTTGCCCAGCGCCTCGCTCGCGCGGGGCGTCAGCCCGGCCTTCACTCCCAGCGTCCGCTCGGCCTCGATGAGCGAGGTCAGCGTCCACCGCGCCAGCGCCAGGTCCATGGTGGCATCCTGGCCGATCCACACGTGGCCGAGGTCGTCGCTGGGATACTCCGGCGACATGGTGCAGTCCAGGTGCAGCCGCCCGTCGCGCCCGCGGACCAGCAGGCCCAGGTACGTCGTCGCGAACTTGCCCAGCAGCGGATACACCCGCTCGCGCAGGAACTCGCGGTCGCCCGTGCAGAGCCAGTGGCGCCAGAAATAGGTCGTCATCCAAGGCCCGCCGCCGGTCCAGAAAACGATCTGCCACCAATCGAACAGGCACCGCCCGTCCAAGGCCGTGGGGCAGTACGCGACGGCCCCGCCCTTGATGCCGAAGAACCGCTCGCAGAACTCCTCGTATCGCGGCAGGTTGCCGGCGAACCATCGGTACAGGCCTTGGGCGAAGTCCAGGCGGTTGCCGGCGTAGACGTGATCGTAGACCATTTCCTGGAGGTCCGTGTGGAAATCGCCGCCGTATTGGGGGAACTGGTCGGAGGGGTTCCACACGCCCTTGAGAAAAATCGGCATGCGGTCCGGGCCCGTGCAGCAGGCGAACTTGTAGCACTCGATGTCATAGAGCTGCCCCACCCGCGCGTCCGGAACGCTGACCGCGCTGCGAGACCAGTAGTCGCGCCAGAAATCGCTGTTGGCACGGAGCCAATTGTCGAACCCGCAACTAACGGCCAGGCCAAGGTTCGCCCGCGCCCGGTCCAGGGCGTCTTCTTCCCGGCCATACTCGATGTCGAGGTAGAACTCGACCGTTTGCCGGTTTCCGCGAACGGTCGTCCGCCCCTGCCGCCACATCGTCACCAGGCTCTTGCCGGCGGGCGTTCGCTGAATCCACCAGGCCCCGAAGCGGTCGCGGCCGTACGTCGGCGGCGGGTAGCCCCACTGCCGCACGATCCGCGTCATGTCGGCGTCCAGCACGGGTTGCGGCGCGATGCCGGCCCGCTCGCATCCTGCCGTATCGAACGAACTGACCGAACCGAACCCGAGCACCTTCGCCCCGCCCTCCAGCGACACGCGCAGGCAGAGCACGTTCATCTCGCGCGCGATGAACGCCTTGACCTGGGCCTTCTGCCCGCCAGCCAAGGTTATTTGCTGCGTGTAAAGCCCGTTGGCCAGGGCCAGGCGGCTGCGGCAGCTTAACGGTTTACCCTGAAGAAAAAGTTTCGCCTGCCCCACCGGCAGCTTGGTCTGGTAAGGCCGCGAGCCTTGCGGATTGCCCATGACGTTGCGCGAGACCTCGAACACGCGGCGAAGGTCTTTGGTGTTGCCCTGCTCGATCCATTTTTCCAGGTTCTTCCGGTTGAACTCCGGGCCTGTCGAGGGATCGTCCCCCCGCAATTCCCAGAAATCGGCCTTGTCCAGCGAGAAGGTCAGCGGCGAACCGTCGCCCCAGATCACCGCGCCGATGTCGCCATTGCCCAGCGGCGCGCCCTCCCAATACCCGCCGGCCGCGCGCTGGTTGACCATGTCGCTGGACTTGAGCCGACGGTTCATTTTGTCCATGTCGCTGCTTCGCACGAAACGATCCTCGCGTATTCCGCGGACAAATTCCACAATCATTCCACTCGATCTCTGTCACCACGCTTCGGAACGCTCTTGTCCCGAATCGCAAACGCACACGCCAAACAGCAAGCTCATGTCAGGGTCAAGCTTGCTGTTTGGCGTCTACCTTGATTCTGGGGAAAATCGGGGACAGACGCCGATTTCGCAGACGAAATCGACCTCAGTCCCCGCTTTTCCTCCCCGCTCTTGCACCCCGGTTTTCCCCGGATTTGTTTTTGCGTTTCGCGGCGGTTTTCGTAGAATCCGTCGGAATTGTCGGTGGCGGGCATTGAAAAATCGCCGCTTTGTGGTAGAATGATTTAACGATTTAAGTGGCCCGTGAAGGGCCAGAGAGGCAAAGGAAGGTACATGAATACGTTTCCGCGTACGACCGTCGGCGGTAAGTCACTATCCCGAATGATTATTGGAACCAACTGGTTCCTGGGTTGGAGCCACACCACCGCGGCCAAGGATTGGTACATCTCCACGCACGTCAAGGACCGCAAGAACATCGCGGACATCATCGAGGTGTTCGTGAAGGCGGGCGTGGACACGGTCATGGGCAACATCCAGTGCGACCCGCTGCACGATTCCATCCAGGACGTCCAGCAGCGAACCGGTAAGAAGATCACTATGGTTTCCACGCCCGGTTTCCCCGTCAACCCCGACGTGGTGACCGGCAAGGGCTGGAACCTCGGCGAGGTCGCCAAGATCCTGGACCGCGAGGCCGAGCTGGGCGCGGACTTCTGCATGCCGCACACCTCGACCACCGATTGCCTGGTTGACAAGGTGCTCCGAACGGTTCGCGGCATGGACACGCTGTGCAAAATGATCCGCGAGCGCGGCATGATCCCCGGCCTCAGCACGCACGTGCCCGAGTCGATCATCTTCGCCGACGAGACCGGCCTGGACGTCGAAACCTATATCTCCATCTTCAACTCGATGGGATTCCTGATGCAGGTCGAGGTGGACTGGGTCGCCCAGGTCATCCGCAACGCCAAGAAGCCCGTGATGACGATCAAGCCGATGGCGGCCGGGCAGCTTCGCCCCTTCCAGGCGCTGACCTTCGCATGGAACGCCATCCGCGAGCAGGACATGATCACCGTCGGAACGATGTCCACCAAGGAAGCCGAAGAGCTCGTCGAGATCAGCATGAACATCCTCAGCAAGCAGGCCGTGACGGTGAAACTCCAGGAGACCCGCTCCAAGTCCACCATCAAGCCCCAGAAGCCGGTCAAGGTATAATAGGATTAACCTGTGGCACAGCCGCCCTCGGCTGTGCCACTATTAATTTGGATAGGGTCTGAACCATGAGCGACCTGTTTCCCCGCACGACCGTCGGCGGCGTTTCGCTTCCGCGCATGATCATCGGGACCAACTGGTTCCTTGGCTGGAGCCACACCACGGCCGCCAAGGACTGGTACATCGCCACGCACATCAAGGGCCGCAAGTGGGCCGCGGACATCATCGAGGTGTTCCTGCGGGCGGGCGTGGACGCGATCATGGGCAACATCAGCATCAAAGACGACCCCATGCACGACGCGATCAAGGACGCCCAGGATCGCACCGGCAGAAAATGCACCATCATCTCCACGCCAAACTTCCCCGTCAGCCCCGACGTGCTGACCGAAAAAGGCTGGGACCTGGGCGCGGTGGCGAAAATCCTGGACCAGGAGGCCGCGATGGGCTCCACGTTCTGCATGCCGCACACGTCGACCACCGATTGCCTGATCGACAAAGTCCTCCGCAAGATTCGCGGCGCGGACAAGCTCTGCCAGATGATCCGCGAGCGGGGCATGATTCCAGGCCTCAGCACGCACGTGCCCGAGTCGATCATCTTCGCCGACGAGACCGGCCTGGACGTCGAAACCTACATCTCCATCTTCAACTCGATGGGCTTCCTGATGCAGGTCGAGGTGGACTGGGTAGCCCAGGTCATCCGCAACGCGAAAAAACCGGTCATGACCATCAAACCCTTCGCCGCCGGTCAGCTTCGCCCCTTCCAGGCCCTGACCTTCTCCTGGAACGCCATCCGCGAGCAGGACATGATCACCGTAGGAACCATGTCGCCCAAGGAGGCCGAGGAAGTCATCGAAATCAGCATGGACGTGCTGAGCAAGAAAGCGGTGACGGTGAAACTCCAGGAGACCCGCTCCAAGTCCACCATCAAACCGAAAATCAACGACTAAAATCAGGGACTGAGACCGATTCCGTCCGCGGAATCGGTCTCAGTCCCTGATTTTGTTTCCTCGCGCCCGCAAGATAACCGTATCCCCAAAACCCTCCGTTGTGTTATCCTGTCGGGCAGATGTCGCCGCGCGTAAGAACCGATGTAATCCCTCTTGCCGAAAGGATGTTTCTAGTGCGCGTATATCTTCTTGCCCTTGCGTTTTGTCTGTCCCTGCTCGTAGTGTGCCCGTCAGGGCATTCTGAAGACATCGCCTCACGGCGACACTACGAACCGGTGAACCTTCTGACCAACGGTTCGTTCGAGTTCTGGTCGCAATACGGCCAGGAGCGGATCGGCGATTTCGACAAGTTCGGGCCCACGGTGGGCGGCCGCGGAGCCCTGCTGCCGGTGCGATGGACCTGGAGCCAGAGCCGCCCCGCCACCATCAGCCGCTCCACCGACGCGCACAGCGGAAAGTACGCACTATCCGTGCGGTGCGA
>CAZYDC010000018.1:0-19691 GCA_964646065.1 uncultured Planctomycetaceae bacterium
CCCTCGCCCACAAGAATATTGCCCGGCTTGATGTCGCGATGAATGACCCCGACCGAATGCACCGCGTGCAGCCCGCCGGCCAGACGCCACAGGATCTGCAACACCGCCTTGGGCTCCACGGGGCCGGGGCTGTTGCTGAGCATCGTCTCCAGCGTGTTGCCGGACACGTACTCCATCACGATGAACAGTCCGCGCTCTTCCTGGATCAACTCGTGGATCGTCACCAGCGCCGGCTGCGACGCCGCCAGCCGCGCCAGGATCTGCGCCTCCTTGCGGAATCGCTCCAGAAAATCGGGATTCTCCGCCAGGTGCGTGGAGATCTGCTTGATCGCCACGTAGCGGTCCAGCAGCGCATCGTGGGCCTTGTACACGATCGCCTGCCCGCCGATGCCCAGGCGCTCGGTGATCTCGTACTTTCCGATCCGCGTTCCGGGCGGGTAACCTACCGCGTCGGCTTGTTTATTCTCGTTATTCATAATTCCATTTCTATGTACCAGTAGCACGGGCGTCTCGCCCGTGAGTCGCTCGCCGCGGCGAGTTCTGCCGCTTCTTCTTCCTGGGCAAACAACATCAACAACGACAACACCAAAGACACGGGCGGGACGCCCGTGAGACTCATGGGCAAGATGCCCATGCTACGCACATTCTAAGGAGCAGCGCCACCGGCATCGTCGAACTTCTCTTCGTCCACAAAATCCTGCACGCCCTCGTTGGGCAGGCGGCAAGTGGCCTGGATCGGCAGACCGTAGTTGCCTTGTCCGAAATTCAGGTCCACCCCATGCCCGATCGTCTTGAATATCTTGGCCATGTACGGGAACGACAGGTAGAACGTGTACTCCACGTTGACCACGATGTCCTCGTGCTCGGCGTACAGCCCTCCCGACGCGGGGGGCGCAACCGTCACGACCGTATAGTCCATGGCATAGCTGAATCGCCGGGGCAACTGGGTGTTGATCCACGCGGGAATGTCCTGGCCGAAGCTGCCGAAATAGGACGTCAGCCCGGACTGGAGGTCCGAACATTCCTGGGAAACCGGGTAATCGTCGCTGCCGCAGGATATGGGAATCAGCGGCCAGACGGCCGAGGACTTGATCCGCGGAAGCTTGACCGAGCCGCCCTGGTCCACGAAATTAGGCACCTCGTTGGAACTCGAAACGTTCGCGGGCACCTGCACCACGGCCGCGCGGGCCGCGCAGAACGCCGCGTAATGCACGCACATGTATCCGGCCATCATCAGCATGGACTGGACCATAATCATCGTGAACGCCAGGATGAAAGGCAGGACCAGCGCGAATTCGACGATGACCGCCCCGCCCTCGGCGGAGACTCCCTTTTGACGCTGCGCCTGGCCCGCCAGCCACAACGCGCGGAACAGCACCAGCAGCGCCATCAGGCAACCCACGGTCAGTGCGGAGCAGACCAGGAACGGCCGCCCCGTGATCGCGGCCCGCAGCCAGTGACCGCCCTGGATGACGGTGCTTCGCTGGGCAAAGAAGGCGGCGACCGCCAGCGCGATCAGCAGCAGGCCCAGGGCCGCAAGAACGTATCGAAAAACGCGGCCTTGCTTGGTGGCATGGCGACGTTGTTTGTCGCCATGCTCTGGTCGTGCGGTCATCACATGGCGACAAACAACGTCGCCATGCCACCCTTCATTTGTGGGGTTTCCTGTCCGATTCGCCGGATTTTCATTTTCATCGGCCATTGGATCGCCCTTTGATTTCGTCAGAACATTTTTCTCAGCACGTCGGACCTTCGCCCGTAGCATGGGCATCTTGCCCATGAGTCTCACGGGCATCTTGCCCGTGGTTGTTGCTTCTTTTTTTCTTCTTCTTCGCACAACAGCAACGGCAAAGACACGGGCGGGACGCCCGTGGGACTCATGGGCGAGACGCCCATGCTACGCTTTCAAGAACTTTCTCAGCACGTCGGACCATCCGGGCGCCTGGAGCAGCCGTTCGACCATCGCGCCGGCGGCGCCCAGGCAGATCGCCAATCCGAAGGGCACCTTCGGACTGTCCGCCGAGGCCGGATCGTTCGGGCGGTGCAGGCTCAAAACCTGCCAGAGAAACAGCCCGACCCTTTGGAACGTCCGCCGGAACACTCGGCGGCGGAGCATGACGGCCACCGCCAGCACGGCCGCCGCCAGCACGCTGTACACCAAGGCCGAGGCGACAAATTGCCACCCGGCCAACGCTCCGACCGCGCCCATCAGTTTCACGTCGCCGCCGTTGATTCCACCGGCCAGCGCCGCCAGCAGCAGCGGCACGATCCCGACGGCCAATCCGGCCAGCGCGCCGGTCAGCCCGATGTCGCGGCCGTCGCCGGACAACCCACCCATGAAGGTGTGTCCGGCCAGGCCAACAACCATCGCCGAATAGGTCAGCCAATTGTAAATCTTGCCGCTTCGGAGGTCGGTCACAACGGCCACCAGCAGCACTGCGGCCAGCACGATCAGCCACCAAGTCAAAAGCTGCGGCAACGTCTGTCCCTTTCTGCATCCACTCTAGTGTTCTGTCAACACGGAGTTGATGGGTGCCATGCCCAAGTCTGCGCGGGCATGATCCCGCGCGTTTCCCATGCCCGCGCAGACTTGCGCCCACCTAGGCGGGTCTTCGCTGCGCTACGACATGGCACCCGGATCCATCGATCGACGGCTGACAGAGCAGGGTTGAGGCGCAATACCCGTCAGCCGCCTTGGGTGGGAGGCGCGACATTTCCAACCAGTTGCTCCCAGTACTGATTCGCCCAGGCCAGGACCTTGTCCCGGAAGACCCAGATCAGCGCCAAGAGCGGCAGGCCGACCAGGGCCACCAGGAGGATGTACTCCACCATGTCCGCCCCGCCCTCGTCCTTGTGCAGGGCCTGCAACTTCTCTCGCAGTTTCTTCAGCATAAACTCTCGCTTTCGAGTCCGCAAAACACACTGTCCCGGCCGGCGACTCGTTACGGCATCGGGAGGGTCTCGACAAAGACGACCATGTTGTAGTAAGCCGCCATCACTTGCAGCAGCGCCCGGAAAACCACCAGGCTGGGCAGCCCGACCAGCGTCAGCAGCAGCACGTACTCCACGGTGGAGGCGCCGCGCCGTAGCATGGGCGTCCCGCCCATGAGTCTCACGGGCATCTTGCCCGTGGTTGTTGTTTTTCTGTTTTTTCTTAGCCGCCTGAAAAAAGACAACAGCAACGGCAAAGACGGCAGCAAAGACACGGGCGGGACGCCCGTGGAACTCATGGGCAGGATGCCCATGCTACGTTTCAAAGCGGTTCTCATGCGTTGGGCTCCGTCTCGAAGATCGGCGCCGCCGTCGCCCAGGTGTCCCGCAGGATGCGGATCTTGGGCTCCTGGCGGAAGGAAGACTTTTTCTGCGTCCAGACCAACCCGCCCTTTCCTTCGCGGCCTTCCTTGCCTTCGGAAAGTTGGTAAAGGAACATGTCCTGGAGCTTGTACTTTCCGTCGTCGCCCAGGGGCAGGACCTCGCTGATCTGCGTCAGTGCGCGGCGGCCGTCGGTGAATCGCGTGACCTGCACGATTACATCGATCGCCGAGGCGATCTGGGCGCGGAGGGCATGAAGCGGCAATTCGATGCTGCTCATCATCACCATCGTCTCCAGACGGTTCAGCGCGTCCATCGCCATGTTCGCGTGCAGCGTGGAAAGGCTGCCGGCGTGCCCGGACGTCATGGCCTGGATCATGTCCAGCGCCTCTCCGCCTCGAACCTCGCCGATGATAATGCGGTCCGGCCTCAAACGCAACGACGAACGGAACAAGTCGCGAATGCCCACCTCGCCCCGCCCCCACCGGTCGGCGGGGCGCGCCTCCAGCGACAGCACGTGGTCCTGCTGAAGCTCCAGTTCGCTGGAGTCCTCGATGACCACGATTCGCTGGTGTTCGGGAATGAACCGGCTCAGCACGCTCAGCAGGCTGGTTTTCCCGCTGCTGGTGCCGCCGGCGACCAGGATGTTCTTCTCGGCCAGCACGCAGGCTTGCATATACTCCATGGCCTGCTGGGTCCAGGAATTGAGGCGGACCAGGTTCTCGGCGTCGAACATGATCTTGGCGAACTTTCGGATGGTCATGCAGGTGCCGGTCCGGCAGAGCTTGCCCAGCACCACGTGGACGCGGCTTCCGTCGGGCAGGCGGGAATCGATCAGCGGGTGGTCCTCGCTCATGCGCTTTCCGGTGAACTGGAGCACGTTGTTGACCGCGGCCAGCAGGGCTTCGTCGTCCTCGAAATGCGCGTCGGTCTTGACGACTTTTCCGTCCCGCTCGACATAGATCTCATGCGGGGTGTTGATCATGATTTCGGACACGGCCGGATCCCGCAAAAACGGCATAATGGGGGCCAGGAAGTGATCGACGGTGGACTCAAATATATTGATCCGGCTCATCCTGGAACCTCTGGCGCGGCGCATACGCACTGCACCTCTATAGTGTTAAACGCACGCGGCGCGATTTTATCGCCAACTGTTTGAGATTTCCTTCATTAAATACACAGGTCATCGAACCGCCGGCCAGCCCAAGTCCAATGATTCCACGAGTTCAGCCACTATCGATTCAACCGCGGTAAAGGGTTCACGCCCGGCATCCTTGGCCCAGATGGTCCTTAAGATTGAGTATATCCTAACGGCCCAGCAAATACCATGTTGTTTCCGGAGGGACAACCGGCTACCTTTGACTTGACTCATGGCTGATTCGTCACAAAAACCGCAAACGTCTCCGACACCGGATGCACCCCATGCTTCGGGCGGCGGCCCGCCCGGTCGTTCACACTGGGTGGTGATTTTCCTCCTGGACCGGTTACTGCCTGCAGCCGTCTGGGGCGCTTTCGCCGCGGGCGGATTCGTCCAACTGATCAAGCTATGGCCGTCCCTGCAATTCCTGGATCGATGCCGAAGAGGCACCATTCCGATTTTCTTTTTGCTCGCGGCCCTCCTGTTCCTGGTTCGGCACGCCCGCCGCGGCCCTCGCGCGCGGTGGTGGGAGCGGGCCGTGGCTCTTGCGGCAACGTTCGGTCTGCCGGCCGTTCCGCTGACGTTCGGCTGGATCACGCCGCGAACGATCCCCCCCTGGCTCACGCTGACATCCATCGTCCTGTCCTGGACGGGCATGATCTGGACGATCGTGTCGCTGGCGTATCTGGGGCGCTGCTTCGGCGTGTTCCCAGAACCGCGAGGGCTGGTCACCAAAGGCCCTTACCGCTGGATCAGACACCCGATTTACCTCGGCGAGATGGTCGGCGCCACAGGCGTGGTCCTGGGCATGTGCAACTGGATCGGGGCGTTCCCGCTGGCCGTCTTTATCGCTTTGCAGACCTGGCGGGCGATCAATGAGGAACGCGCACTGTTGGCGCAATTCCCGGACTATCGCTCCTACATGCGGCGCACCTGGGGGCTGCTGCCGGCGATCTGGTAAGCCCTCCGGCCAGCGTAAGGCTACCCAATTGACTGCGAACCGACGAACATTTCGATTGTCGAACGGCGAATGCAGAAGTAAAGAGTTGGGATTCCAAGTCTTCACTTCTGCCTTCGATTGTTCGATTGTTCGAATGTTCGTCGGTTCGATGTTTCCGAACGCTGTGCCTTGTCCTATAATCGACGTTCATGACCCTCAAGCGCCTGGCCATCCTCCTGGCGATTTTGATCTTCCTTGCCGGCGTCGGCATCGCATGGCTGTGGCAGTACGCCTACACGCCCGACGGCCGGGCGCGCGTCATCATTGCACAACTCAAGGGCGACACCACCTCCCCGCGCGGATGGCTGCTCCAGCATCACCTGGTTCGGCCGGGGTTCCCGCCGCCGCGCGAAGATGGCACTCCGGATGAACGCGAGTGGAACTCCATTGTCGCGGCCACGGACGAAATGGTCAAACTCGGCCGCGATATCCAGCCCATCGTGTCCGAGGCCTTGCATGGCGACAACCACGACGTTTGCCTGATGGCCATTTGGACCTGCGGCAAACTCCGCGACCCCGCGGCGATCCGCCCGCTTCTGGATTTCATGCATAACAAAACCTTCCCCCGCGACCCGGAAACTAAAGCGGAATGCGTCAATTCGCTGATCGCGATCGGCCCGGAGGCCTACGGCCCGCTCATCAGTCTCCTTGATGATCCGCAATTCTCGGAAACGGATTACCGCTGGGAAGTGGCCTGCCCGCTGGGAAAGGTGAAAGACCGGCGCGTCACCGACGCCCTGATTCGTCACTTGGGCGACAAGGATGAGGGAGCCGCCTGTGGATCCGCCGTGGGATTGGGCGTAAGCGGCGACCCTCGGGGGATATCCGCGCTTTTGAAAACGTTCCGTGACAAGGGCGTCAAAAATACGGTTCGCTTTTGCGTCGCCGGGGCGCTGGCGCGGACGGGGCAGGACGAAGGGCTCCAGTACCTCATGGCCAAGCTCAAATCCCCCGATAAGATGGACCGCGTATGCGCCGCCAACCAACTGGTCCAACACCACGTATTCGGCACAAGACCGGTCAAGGGAGCGTTTGAACTGCTCCTGCCGCTGCTTTCCGACCCCAGCGCAGGAGTTCGCAGCAGTGCCCTTCTTGCCCTCGGGGAACTGCACGACCCGCGTGCCTTCCCCGCCGTCAAAAAACTTCTGAAGGACCCCACCGGCGTACGCTTTTCCGCCCAAATTGCCCTGAACGAACTTGGCCCGGAATCCCCGCCCGCCTCACAGCCGGGGAAACCGTAAAAAAGGGGACTGGCTCCGACTGCGGCCGTTTGCAGTCGGTGCCTGTCCCCTTTTTTTTGCTCGGGACCCGGCGGGGTAGCCCGGACAAAGGGGGACGTTCGTCCAAGCCAAAGTCTGCTATGGGCGAGGCGTCACGAAAAATGGGACCGAAAAAATAAAAATATTTTCCACGGCTAGACACGGCTGGCCATGTGGTTATGCTCACAATATTTTATGTTATATACGACTTTTCACATAACACCCAAACGCATGGTATAATACTCACAGTCCATTATGGACGCTGGCCGTGGGCCTGTTGAAGGCCTGCGACAGGCATTTTTATGTCTGGGGTACGTTGTGCGGCGGCCATCCCTTGCCGGCCGCGTCGGGGCTGGCGGCCGGGAGATGGCCGGAACCCAGAACGCATCCAACGCAAACCCGATAGGGGTTTGCGAGTGCTTTTTGACATGTGAATAGCGAAACGAATGGTCAAGGGTGCCCTGTCGGGTGCCATGCCCAAGTCTGCGCGGGCATGTGCGCACCACGTGGGTGTGTCTGCGTCTGGCGCACATGCCCGCGTAGACTTGGGCCCACCCAGGCGGGTCTTCGCTGCGTTACGACATGGCACCCACTACAGGTTGTGGGTCGAACCTTACCACCCTCAAGACAAATTTCAAGAACACGCGAAAAGAGGTGATCGAAAATTATAACATACTGCACACTAATACGTTACATCTTTGGGCGGCTCGAAAATCGGGTTCCAATGGCTTCAAAACGGGTTCCAGTGAGCCACCGGCGCGTTCTAATGAGCCGCCAGCCCGCTCCGGTGGCTTTCCAACTGGTTCTAATGCGTTACGAATTCATGTTGGCGGACTTAAATAGATCGAATTCGGCGGTGTTTTTCGGGGAGGCAGAGGATTTGCCTCTGGTCCTCGCCCGGGCAGAAATGTATACTGCTGCGGTGGTTCGTTTTCTTGATGGCCGCGGAACCGGATTTCGTATGGGGGCTCTTTGAGCGCCCGCAAGGAGTCGGCATGTTGGGATGGCTCAAGAAAGTCATGGGCTCAAGCGCACAATCGGGCGGCGACCCTGCCGCGGGAGCGTCCCTGGCCGCTATCGCCAAGGATCTGGCATTCCTGGATGGACTCACGAGCGGCCTGTCGGATCGTGCCATGCAGTACCTGGCCGACGGCGCCGACGAGTCCGTGCTGGGCGAATTGGCCGGGCTGCCTTCGGGGACCGGAAACGATTTCCAACTCATGTGCTGCCAGTCCAAGTGGCCGACGGAATTGCATGAGAAACGGCATCAAATGCTCACGGGCCTCAAAGCCTTGGATCCGGTCTACCACGTTCGGCTGGCGCAGATATACGAGGCGATCAGCCGGCGCGACCGCAAATACTCATTGCTGGATTGGATTCCGGAAGCGCCCGCCTGGTTGGATGTCTATCTGCAGGAATTGAGCGGAGGCTTTCGTTACTGGAACTCCACCAACCATTGGGCCACCCTTTTTACAGCCCAGCTATTTGAGCAAATGTTGGCGGCGGCCGGAGCGGACACGTCTGTGCTCGCCAAGGCCGCTCTCTGGATGGACCCGCACGGCAGGAATTCATTTGGTTTGGGAAAGATCCTCGAAATCCGCGGCTTGGACGAGCTTGCCTCGCGCTACCCCGACGTCATCCGGGCGGCCTTGACCCGGGCCGAGGCGGCTCGCCGCGCGAACGCCCTGGCCCTGCTGATGAAGTGGAAGCTCGACATGGCCCCTTTCGCGGTGGAGTTGGTCGATGCCGCCACCGGTTCGGCCAAGACCGTCCGCCAGGCCGCGAACATGCTGGTCGTCAAGATCAAGGATGCCGCCGGCCCGCTGGTGGTTCAAAAGTTCCAGGACGGGCAGCCCGAAGAGCGGCTCTTTGCCCTTCTCCTGGCCGAACAGTTGGGCCGGAACATTCCGCCGGACCTCTTGCGGCAGCGGCTGGAGGCCGAGAGCTCGACCAAGGTGAAAAAGGCGATTGAACGATTGTTATCCCCCCAGGCCGCTCCTGCCGCCAAGACTCCTGGGGCGGACGCTCCGCCGCCTTTGCGGTTGCCTCCCGTGCCGGCCGTCGAGCCCAACCCACCGGTCTCGGACTCTCTCGGGGCACACGTCCGAGGGGCCATCGAACAGGCCATCGAGCAGCAGGAGGCCGCCTACCAGAAGGCCAAAGAAGCCAAGCAGAAATGGTTTCGACAACCCGAGCCAACGCCGCTGGGCTGGCTCGGCCGCGTTGTCCGCGCGATGGAGACTCTCAAGGCTGATGACGATATGCCGGAGGTGAAATACCTGAACCACCCCCAGGCAATCCGCTCTATCGCCGCGCATCCCGATATCCAACTGATCCACGTGGTTCGGTTGGCGTGCCTGGCTGGGAGAATCATCCGCGATGGAAACGGCGTGTGGCAGTTCGGAGGCTACGGGACTACCCTGGTGGACGACTGGTTCCAGGCACACCGGCAGCCGGAGGACCTGCGGTACGTGGCGGCGGTGCTCCATGCCGTGGGGGTGCCTGACACCATGCTCGGCCGCGACGCGTTGTCCGGCCGATTCAACTATTGGCAGCGAGACCCGTCCCAGGCCTGGCAGTATTTCTGGGAGCGAATCGGCCTGATCGAGGAATGTTTCGCCCCCAAGGGGCAGCACGATTACGCGCACGGCACACGGCGGGCCAACGCCTACGTGCTGCTGGCCGCGATGCCGGAAGTGCCTCCGCAACTGGCCACGCGGCTTTGGGAAACCGCACTGGGCGCCGGCAAGAGCGAGCGACTGGAAGCCCAGAAGGCATTGGATCGTTTCCCCGATAAAGAGCAGCGGATCATTCAGGGGCTTTCCTCGGGCCGGCAGGAAGAACGGGCAGGGGCGGCCGAATGGCTGGGGGAACTCAGGGTTCGCCAGGCGATCCCGGAGCTACAGAAGACCCTTAAGAAAGAGAAAAGTGAACTGGCCAAAGCGGCCATGATGTCTGCCCTGGAAACCATGGGGGTTCCGATAGACGAGTTCCTGGACCGCGCGGGGCTGATCGCCGAGGCCAAGGCCGGCTTGGCCAAAGGCCTGCCCGCCGGCCTGGATTGGGTGCAGGCGCCGCTGATTCCCTCGGTTCGCTGGTCCGGCAGCGGCCAGGAAGTCGATCGCGAGATTCTGGCGTGGATGATCGTCAAGGCCTATAAGGTCGGCGACCCCGAACCCTCGCCCATGCTGCGACGCTACGCGGAATGGTTCAAGAAAGACCAGGCGGAGCGTTTCGGGCAGTGGATCCTTGAAAACTGGATTGGAAAAGACACGACCCCGATTCCCCGCGAGCAGGCAATAGTCACTGCCCGCCGGCAGGCCGCCTCGCTGGCCCGGTGGGTCAAGGACCAGAAGGAAGAAGATATCTTTCAAAAATTGCTTCCAGGCCTGCTTCGTCAGCCAGCCGGCAGCGCCGTCAAAGAGAAGGGCGTGCTGGCGGTAGCAGGCGCATGCTGCGGACCGGCGGCGGCCGCGCCGGTCGAGCAGTACCTCAAAGCCTGGTATGGCTACCGAGCCGCACAGTGCAAAGCCCTCATCCGCATGTTGTCGTGGGTGGAGCATCCGGCCGCGATCCAGGTGGTGCTCTCGGTGGCCAATCGCTTCCGCACCGCCGGCATCCGCAAAGAGGCCGACGCGGTTGCCCAGGAACTGGCCCATCGCAAGAACTGGACTCGCGATGAGCTGGCGGATCGAACCATTCCGACCGCCGGCCTGGACGAACTGGGACAAGCGGTGCTTGACACCGGCGCTCGCCAACTGGCCGTCCACTTGACCGCTGATCTCGATCTGGAACTCGCCAATCCGGACGGCAAGCCCCTCAAGACCTTTCCGGCCCAGCGTCAGGACGAACCGGAGGAAGCGTACAAGAAGGCCAAAACCTCCTTCGCCGCCGCCAAGAAGGAACTGGCCGCCGTCTTGCGTCTGCAGAAAGACCGCTTCTACGAGGCGATGTGTACACAGCGAACATGGACATTCGACGACTGGGACCGCTTCCTGCACCGTCATCCCATTGTCGGCCGCTATTGTCAGAGATTGATGTGGGTTGCCTTCAAGGATCAAACGCTGCTGACCTCGTTCCGCCCGTTGGAGGACAACTCGCTCAGCGGCGTCGATGACGCAACGGTGACCGTGCCGGCTGATGCGGCCCTCCGTGTGGGACATACGTGCAATGTCCCGGCCGAACTGGCGCAGAAATGGATCGCTCACCTGGCCGACTACAAGGTCCAGCCGCTCTTCCAGCAATTCGGGCGTGCCCCGTATGTCCCGAACGATGATACCCGTCGCCAGCCCCGGATCGAGGATTTCAAGGGTTGCATGATCGAGGCGTTCAAGCTGCGCGGGGCCGCCACCAAGTTGGGCTACAGTCGAGGTCAGGCCGAGGACGGCGGCGTGTTCGTCCTGTATACCAAGCAGTTTCCGACGCTTGGGCTTCAGGCCAATCTTGAGTTCACAGGCAACGGCTTGCCCGAGACCAATCGGAACGTGGCGCTGCTGTCCTTGTCGTTCAACCGCCCGGCCGAGAAGACCAACTACTGGAGCATGAGTTCCGGCCTTGCCTTGGAGAAAGTCCCGGCGGTGCTTCTGAGTGAATGCTACAACCACCTTCGTCAAATCGCCCAGGCTGGAACCGGCTTTGATCCAGACTGGGAGAAGAAGTCCAACCAGTGGTAAATGATCGGTCGCCCCGGATTGCCGACGGGGCATGTAAGGAGTCTCTGTATGGCATCACAGGTCGATCGTGCTGTGGTACGCGAACCGGCGGAGCTTCGGTTCGCCGATGAGCTGGCGGCTTTGAAGGCGGAGGACAAGGATCCCAAGCCGCCGGGATGGCAACTATCGCCCAAGGCAGTGCGAACATTTGTTATCGGCTCGGAAGGGAAGAATCTCTCGTCGCCGCCAGGGCAGCAGATCGCGATTTCCCGCAAGCTCTACGGTGACGACATGCTGGTGGACCGTTGCATCGTCACGCTGATGGGCAACCGCGGACTGATCCTTATCGGTGAGCCGGGCACGGCCAAGACGATGCTGTCGGAACTGCTCTCGGCGGCGATCTGCGGCCAGTCCACCAATACCATCCAGGGAACTGCCGGGACCACGGAAGACCAGATCAAGTATTCATGGAACTACGCCTTGCTGCTGGCCGAGGGGCCAAGTCCCAAGGCGATGGTGCCCTCGCCTCTTTACATGGGATTGAAGGAGGGCCTCATCGTCCGTTTCGAGGAGATGACGCGCTGCCCCCAGGAAATCCAGGACACGCTCGTGAGCATCCTGTCGGACAAGATGATGCACGTGCCGGAACTGGGCGACGGGCACTCGCTGGTGCTGGCGAAGAAGGGGTTCAATGTCATTGCGACGGCCAACACTCGCGACCGCGGCGTGAACGAGATGTCCGCCGCGCTGAAAAGGCGGTTCAACTTTGAGACGGTCCGCCCCATCCGCGACAAGGACTTCGAGGTGCGCCTGGTGATGGAGCAGGCCCAGAGCCTGCTGACGGATGCCGGGGCGCAGGCGAAAGTGGACCAGGATGTAATCGACATGCTGGTGACGACCTTCCAGGACCTCCGCAACGGCCGGACTGCCGAGGGCACAGTCGTGGATCGCCCCTCCACGCCGATGTCAACCGCCGAGGCGGTATCAGTGGCGTTTTCTGCCTCCCTGGATGCCTGCTATTTCGGTGACGGCCGCCTGCGGAGCGAGCACGTGGTGCGGCAGTTGCTGGGCACGGTGATCAAAGACTCGCCCGACGACGCCAAGAAGGTCCGTCAGTACTTCGACGTGGTGATCAAGTCGCGGCTGCGATTGGGAAGCAGTTGGAAGAGCTTTTACGAGGCCCGCGGTCTTCTGGATATTTGAGGGCGTGGTGTGGAAGAGTTCGTCCCCGAAAAAGAGATTGCCCATCTGCAGGAGCGCCTGTGGGCCAATGGCGTGTATTTCTTCCCCATCCGCCATCACAGCCCGGCTTGTTCGTGGCACCTGGGGCAGTTCCTTCGCCAGGTCCAGCCGCGCGCGGTCCTGATCGAGGGGCCCTCCGACTTGACGGCCCTGATACCCTACATCGTGAATCCCCAGACACGCACCCCCATCGCCGCCTTTTCCACGTACATCGACAAGGCCCGTCGGCTCAAGTCGCCCGCCAAGGAAAAGTCGGATCTGCCACCGCGATTTGCGGCGTACTACCCGATGTGCGACTACTCGCCGGAGTTGGTCGCGTTGCGTATCGGCGCCGAACTGGGGGCCAAGTTGCGGTTCATCGACCTGACGTTCCCGGACCAGGTGCTGGCCGACAAGCGGCCCCGCAACCCATCCGGCAGTTTCCAGATGCTCTCGTTGCTGGAGGAGAATTACCTTCGCAGCAGCCTGTATGTTCAGGCCCTCTCGCAACGCAACGGCTGCCGCGATGCGGACGAGTTGTGGGACCACCTTTTCGAGGTGGGTTGCACTACGGTCGATACCGATACGTTCATCCGGCGCGTGGCTGCCTACTGCCTGCTTGCCCGGGCCAGCCAGGACGCCCAAGTGCTGCGAGTGGACGGCACCATCGCCCGAGAGCGAGCGATGGCCGGCGCGATTCTGGACGAAATGGCCGCCCAGCCGGGCCAGCCGATCGTCGTGGTCACTGGCGGTTTCCATACCGCCGCGCTGCCGGACATGGTGCATGGCCGCCACGCTAATTACACCCCAGCGACGGCCGAAGGGCATAAGTTCACCAGCGAGGAGACCACCACCTGCCTGATGGCCTACAGCTTCGACCAGTTGGACGCACTGAACGGCTACGGGGCGGGAATGCCGCTGCCCGGATATTACGACACGGTCTGGAAGATCATGAACTCCGACAGTTCGTCGCCGCTGCTGGACACCGCCGCGAAGATGCTCGTGGAGGTCGGCCGGTTTATCCGAGACAGGAACCTCTCGGTCACGGTTTCGACCTCAGACGAAATCGCGGCCTTGGCGCAGGCACGGCGATTGGCCCAGATGCGGGGGCATGGCTCGCCGACGCGCGAAGATGTTCTCGATGCGATGCGAAGCTGCTTTGTGCCGGGCGCCATGAACACCGAGGGCGTGGTGGTGATGGGGCTCGTCCGGCAGGTGTTGTCGGGATGGTCCGCCGGCTGCGTTGCCCCTGGAGCGGGAGTTCCCCCGCTTGTGACCGATTTCCGCCGCACCGCCGCGAACCTCGGGCTCAAGATCGATGATTCGCTCGCCAAAGAACTGGTCCTGGACGTGTACCGCAAACTTTCTCATCGCCGCACCAGCCGGTTCTTCAATCAACTGACGTTTCTGGGCGTGCCCTTTGCCTCATTGCTCCGCGGCGCGGACTTCTCAACCGGCGTGGACGTGGAACTTATCCAGGAGCAGTGGCGTTATTCCTGGTCGCCTTCGGCCGAGGGAAGACTGATCGAAGAGTCGGTGCATGGTCAGACTCTCGAACAGGCGGCCCTTTCAAAGCTCCAAGAGGCGATTTTGAAGTTGGAGGAGCACGGACGCGGGCGCAGCACGATGGAGGTTGTGTCCCTGCTGATGCTCGCCTGCCAGATGGGTTTGCAGAACTGCGTGGCGCAGATCGGGCGCCTCTTAAAGGAACAGGTTGCCGAAGACCCTTCGTTGCCGTCGCTGGTCTCCGGGTTGGAACAGTTACTCCTGTTGTGGCAAGCCAGGCAGACGCTTGAGGCCGGGGATCTGGAACTGGTACGAGACCTGGCGCAAGGAATATACACCAAAGCCTGCTATGTTCTGGGAGACATGGCCAACATCACCGATCCCGAGGTCGAGCCCACGGTCCGGGCCATCGCCTCGTTGCGTGAGATAGTGGCCAGTCCCGACCAGGCCCAGTTTGACGAGGCGTTATTCGAGAAGTCGCTTCGCGAGATCATCGGCTCCCCGCGTCGTCACGCGGCCGTGTTCGGCGCCGCCGCTGGTGTGCTCTACGGCCAGAACAAGTTCTCGGAGGACGACCTGCTACGGCACGTGGCCGGGACGCTCAACGCCGCCACGGCGGACCGCACCGGCAAAATCGCTTTCGTTCGCGGGCTGCTCGCCACCTGCCGAGAGGCGGCCTGGCGGGCGCCGCGTCTGCTCCAGCGGCTTACGGAACTGATGGATGGATGGGACGAAGAGGAGTTCTTGCTGTCGCTGCCCGAACTTCGCCTGGCGTTCGCGGACCTGACGCCGCGAGAGATCGACAAGGTCGCCGAGGCGGTGGCTCAATTGCACGGCCAAGCGGACCTGGGCGACCTGGTCCACCACGAGACAACCGAACAGGACCTGGCCCTGCACGTTCGGATTTCCCAAACGGTCGTAGCTGCCCTGACCCAACAAGGATTGGCCCGATGGGCCCAGACACCTCAGGGCACTTCCCAATGACTACACCCACCGTACTATCACGATGGCGGCTGGTTCTGGGGAGATACGCCCAGCGCCGCATCACGGCGCCGCTGTCCGGTTCGCAGGCCCGGATGGCGCGGGTGCTCGACTACCTTTATAATCGCGAATACCGGGGGCGGGGCGTGCGGCCTGGCGGGCGCGACCGTGCGGGGTCGCTCGACCCCAGCCAACTGACCGCGACGCGATGGCTCCAGGAGGCCAAGGCCCTGTTCCCCAAGCAGACGCTGGAGGTGGTTGAGAAGCACGCCATCGAACGGTACGGCCTGACAGAGCTGCTGACCGATCCGGACGTGCTTTCCCGCCTTGAGCCCAACATGGACCTGCTCAAAGCGATGCTGACGTTCAAGGGTCACATGAAGGGCCGCGTTCTGGATGAGGCCAGACGGATCGTGCGCACGGTGGTCGAACAGGTGCGTCAACGCCTGGAAAAGGAAATCCGCCGGGCCCTGACGGGGCGGGCCAATCGGACGCAACACAGCCCGCTCAAGGTGGCCCAGAATTTCGACGCCCGCGGGACGATCCGCCGCAACCTGAAGAACTACAATCCGCGGCTCGGTAAGATCATCGCGGACAACCCGTTGTTTTTCTCGCGGGTGCGCCGGCACATCCCCTGGGACGTGGTCATCTGCGTGGACCAGAGCGGCAGCATGGTGGACTCGCTCATCCACAGTGCCGTGACCGCGTCGATCCTGGCCGGCCTGCCGATTGTGAACGTCAAGCTGGTCGTCTTCGATACGTCCGTCGTGGACATGACCGGCTACGTCAGCGACCCCATCGAGGTGCTGATGGGCGTGCAACTCGGGGGCGGCACGGACATAGGCCAGGCAATGCTGTATTGCTCGAAACTGATCGCCAATCCGCGGAGAACCGTGCTGGTTCTTGTCACCGACTTCTGCGAGGGCGCCAGTCCGCAGCGGCTGGTCGCCCTCTGCCGTCAACTGGCGGAAGCGGGCGTCAAGATGATCGGCCTGGCGGCCCTCGACGAGGAGGCGACACCCGCATACGACCGCAAGATGGCGCAACGACTGGCGGCCTCCGGCATGGAGATCGCCGCACTTACCCCGGAGCACCTTGCCCAATGGCTGGCGAAGATCATCGGATGACGACCTTGCGAGGCGTGCTGGCCTCCATGAACGACGACGCGCTGGCGCTGCTGGCCAGCCCCGGCCTGGTGCGTCGAGCGCGCAAGGACCTTGAATCCGGCCAGAGCATCGCCATCGGGGACCGGACGGCCGAGGGCCTGACCGTGCATGTTGGGCAATCGGTGGTGTCCATACCCTATACCGGGCCGGTTGCGGCCAAGTGTACATGCCCCGCCCCTGGGATCTGCCGACACATCCTTGCCGCTACGATGTTCCTGCAACAGCACCTGGGCATCGGCGTGCCCTGCCGGCAAGTGGATGCCGAAACGGTCATGGCCCAATCGCCGGTTGCCCCTCCGGCGACCTCCGCTCCGCCACAGGCTCCGCTGGGCTTGGCCCGCGATGAACTGCTGGCCGTCAGTCCGGAGAAGCTCATCAAATGGGCCAAGACCAAGGCCGTTCGCGACGCTGCTGCCATGCTGGAGAAGGACGCCGACGTTGAGATTCAGGAAGGCGAGTCGATTGTTGTGACGTTCAAGGACGTGGGTATTCAGTGCCGCTATTTCGCTGGCGCCACGTTGGAGGGCATGATCACCAACGCCCCGGAGCGGACGAAGCATAAGTATCTGGCGGCGGCCGTGCTGGCATTCCAGCGGCATCATGGGATACGAGCCCAGACGGTTGGCCCCGCCAAACCCAAGCAAACGGCTTCCGCCTCGGCGGGCCCGGAAATGCTTGACTTGGCCAGGGCAGTGCTGGCCGACGCGATGTCTATCGGGCTCTCGCACCTCTCGCCAACAATGCGACAGCGCCTGGATATGCTGGCCGTCTCGGCTCACGGGGCGGACCTGCCTCGATTGGCCTCCGCCCTGAGGGCGCTGGCGGAGGAAACCGAACTCCTCCTGGACCGTCACGCACAGGCGGACGAAGGACGCCTGTTCTCGATGCTCGCCCAGACGCTGGCCCTGTTGGAGGCCCTGTCGTCTTGCGAGGGTCCGCCGCCCCCCGAACTCGCCGGGCGGTTTCAAAGTCAATATGAAGACTTCAAGAGCCTGGATCTGGTCGGTGTGGCGTGCTGGCCGTGGCGAACAAAGTCCGGATACGACGGCCTGACCATGCTCGCCTGGAGCCCCGACCAGAAATGTTGGTACACATGGTCGGACAGCAGGCCGGACCACGTCGCCGGCACACGGTTCGTGCCGGCCGAACGCTACCGTCAGGCGACGCCCTGGCAGGAAGGAGCGCCTCCGGAGACGTTATGCCGGAGCCGTTTCAGGCTCACCGGCGGCCGCCGCAGCAGGCAGCATCGCCTGTCGTCGAGTGCCCAGTGTCGCCTCCAGATGGTTGGAGAATCGCAACTGGGCCAGGTTGATTTTGGGGAATGCCTGTTCAGCGATTGGTCGGCCCTTGCCCTCAGGGCCGCAAAGGCATTTCCCGTCGGCCTGGAATTGCCCGACCCTCTGGTGGGAATGGTGTTGCTCAAGCCCGCCCGCTGGGGGAAAAAGGAATACGATGAACTGACGCAGACGTTTCGGTGGTCCGTCGGAGACGCCGATGGCCGCCGGGTAGACCTTGCCTTGCCCTACGATGAACTTGCCGCTCCAGCCATCGATGCGTTGCAGCACGTTCAGCCGCGCTGGCATGGCATTTGGGGCGTGATCGGGCAGATCACCTTCGATCGGAAGGGCTACCATGTTCGCCCACTTTCCCTCGTAGGCAAACCGCCGCTCAAGGGCGAGCAGGTCTGCAACATTTACTTCGAGCAGCCCGCCGGACGGGTGGGGAAGTTCGCCGCCCAGGTCTTTGGCGCCAAAGTCGCCAACGTGATGGGCTCGGATATCGACCAACCCGAGTTGATGATTTCACCTTGGTCGCCTCAGATCGAGACAGAGGTGGCGGGATTGGAGGGAGACCTGCTGCATCTTGCGGAGCGAGGCTCTGCCCACCCTCCGGCCGAACTGACCCAGCGGATCGCAAGCCGGGGAAAGTGGCTTTCGGACCAGGGCTTCAGCCTGCTCGCCCCGGCCAGCCTTGCTGCCGATGGCAGCTTCATGCCGACCCCTGCGACATCGGGCGCCGCGGGGCGGCCTGGCCTGGCGGCCCTGCGTACACGTTTCCTCTGCTTGCTCCATCGTCAACTCGGCGTGCGGGCGATCCTGGAAAGCGGCGGCTTGAAATAGGCGGGCTAATCCTCGAGGGCTCCTGATTTCGGATGAAGCAGCCCACGATCCGGCCGGTCAATTCCCAACGGAAACCGGCCTTTGGGCATTTCACCGGTACTTGCGGTAGTGATAGCGGAACTGGTCGTACGTCAGGCCAAGAGCCACTGTCCTTCCGGCCCGTGGCCGGATGTGCCCGAACACCGGCGGCGCAATACTCAAAACAACGACTTCGACGACTGACTGACCGGGGAGGGCTTGACCTTCGGCGGCGGGGTCAGGTGGACCACTTCCGCGCCCCATCGTTGGGCCGGCCGTTCGGGCAGAACCTTGCGGTGACAGGTGTTCACGTCCGGGCAACCGCACATAAGCACGATGGCCCGGCCACCGTTCCGCAACGGCCCCAACCGCTCGACGCCCTTGTCGAAATCGGCAATCGCAATCGGCCCGTTGCTCTTGCGAACCGGGCCAGAAACGGGGACTGACACCAACGCTTTTGTCGTTGTTGGTGTCTGTCCTCGTTTCGGGGGCGTGCTGAGAAACCGGGAAACGAGGACAGACAACGGGAACAACAACAGCCCCGGTGTCAGTCCCAAGGCCGGCCTCTTCGTGGCACCCCCAAGTCCGCTTGGGGGTGGTCTTGGTTGCGTGCGTCAGCCAAGACACCCCCAAGCAGACTTGGGGGTGCCACAAGACTTGGGGGTGCCACAAGACTCGTAGGCGCCGGCCAAACGGCGTGCCAAAGTGGGTTGCCTATCTTGCCAAATCCGCGCGAAGATAATTCCGAACTATTTTCGACGCCCCTCCGAAAATCGGGTTGCGGCTAGCCAAGGACTTATGGCAAGGCGTCCGGAAAAAATCCGGAATTTTCGTGAACAAAAGTGAAAAATCACCCTTCTATGGGGGCGCGTGTTTTTTCGCGCGCCCTGCGGGTGGGTGCCACCCGGAAAGCGACCCCGGCGACGATTGGACAACCAAAGAGTAGAGGTAAGCAAATGACAGACGACGGCTGAGGAGTAACGAAAATCGAATACGGAAAGAGACCCCGATGCGAGGTCTGCCCGCCGCCCCGAAACGGCCAGTGGCGAGGTTACAAGGATAACCCGATTACAGGATGAAACAATGCGTCTGAATCCTCTTAATCGGCTAATCCGGTAATCCCGCTCCATAACCCTGACGCGACGGCGAACCCCGGATTATGAAAGGATCACCATGAATAACACGAAAAAACGCAATAGAACCGAGTTTGGAATCGATAACTCGTTGCCTATTAGTCACTTGTCGATTTACAGGCGGGTTCCAGTGGCTTCCCAGCGGGTTCTAATGAGCCGCCTGCCGGTTCTAATGAGCCGCCTGC
>CAZYDC010000019.1:0-19628 GCA_964646065.1 uncultured Planctomycetaceae bacterium
GCGCAGAAGTTTTTCGACCTGTTGCGCGGCGGCCATCCCTGGCCGCCGCGTCCGGAGTTGGCGGCCAGGGATGGCCGCCAACCATGTGAGGAGGGATGTCCGCCACCCTGCCAGAGGGGGAGGATGGCCGCCATGTCGGGGATTTGATGAGAATAAAAATGACGAACGAGGAATGGCGAATGAGGAGTGCTGAAGGCGACGCGGTCTTGGCCGCCGCGGCCAATCACTGCTCGCGGCAAAACAGGTATAAGGAGGACCGCAATTCCTGCTTAAGGCGGTCTTCAACTGTATTTGGTCTGCTTCTGAATCCTCTTAATCTGTTCATCATGGTAATCCCGCTCCAAAGCGCCGGTGCGCCGGAACACTACAGGTTGTGGGTCGAACCTTGGGGGCACACAAGAAAAATTTCACACACACGCGAAAAACGGTGGTCAAGAAATGTAACGGTCGGTAAATTAAGCTCTTACAGTTTTGGGAGTCTCGAAAAACGGGTTCCAGTGACTTCCCGGCGGGTTCCAGTGAGCCACCTGCGCGTTCCAGTGGCTTCTGAATGCACGCCCGGGGCTTCCCAACGGGTTCCAATGGGTTCCGAATTATGCGTTTGGGCCAGGAATCCACGTGCAAATGTGACGTTTTCATCTGAAATGCAAAGTTGGCTGTCGTGTCGTGGGAACTTATGGGAGATGCGATATGGCTCGTAAAGTGTTGTGGACATGCGTGATATGTTTGCTCGGGGCGGCCGCTGCCGCCCGTGCCGAAAGTCCCGAGGTGATGTTCCAGAAGCTCTATGGCGATGACGCCGCGGTGGCCGGCAAGGCGCCCACCACCAAGGCGTCCCTGGGCTTTGCGGCCAGGCTGGTGTACAACGCGAACAATCCCCAAAGCGATCCGGCGCTGGTCCGCTTGCTGCTGGAGAAGGCGTACGAGCTGGGCTGCAAGAGCGCCCAGGGGGCTGCCACGGCGATCCTGGCGGCCCGGACTCGCATGGACCAGGAAGCCAAGGACAAGCAGCCGTGGCGGGAAAAGCTGCTGGCCGCCTGCCGCATCGGGTACCAGAAATCCAACGTCGCCTCCGACAAGGCCCAGGCGGCCGAAACGCTGATCTGCGAGCTGGAGGATGTCAGCGATGACTTGAGCGAGGCGGGCAACTTCGCCGAGGCGCTCAAGCTGCTCAAGGAAGGCCGGCAGGTGGCGATGGCCGTGCAGTCGTCCCGGCAGGCTGACCTGGCGGAGAGGCTCCGGGCCGTCAACGGCCAGACGGACGTGGAGAAGACATTCGCCGCCTGCGCTAAGAACCTCGCGGACAACCCCCAGAACGCGGGGGCGGCCAGGGCGGCCGTGCTGATGTGCGTCACCCAGCGGGACCGGCCCGCCGACGCGGTTCAGTATGTCAACGCCACCGGCGACGAGACGCTCAAGAAAATGGTTCCGCTGGCGTCGGAGGACATGGACAAGTTATCTGCCGACAGCGCCGGGGATCTGGCGGCGTGGTATCAGTGCCTGGCCAAGAAGGCCAACCGCCCCAACAAGGTCGCGCTTTTGAAACGGGCCAGGAAGTATTACAGGAAAGTCCTGGAAAAGCATTCCGACGACGCCCAGGGAAAAAAGGTCCACAAGCAGATGGATGATATCGCCAGGGAACTTGGCACGCTGGCGCCGGCGGGTCGCGAAATGATCCTGGACCTGGGCAAGGGCGCGAAGATGCGGCTGGTGCGAATGGCCCCGGGGAAATTCCTGATGGGCGGGCCGGGGATGCCCGACACGCGGCATCCGGTGATTATCTCCAAGGCGTTTTACATGGGCGCCACCGGGGTCACGCAGCAACAGTACGAAGCGGTGATGGGCAATAACCCCGCGAGGTTCAAGGGGCCCAGGGACCCTGTCGAGTGTGTCACGTGGCAGGATGCCGTGGATTTCTGCCGGAAGCTTTCGGACAAGTGCGATTGCCTCGCCCGCCTGCCCACCGACGCGCAGCGGGAATATGCCTGCCGGGCGGGAAGCCAGACCGCGTACTGTTTCGGGGAGGACGTGAACACCTTGGACGAATACGCCTGGTTCAGGGGCAATCACCTGAACAACGAGGATTGGCCGCACCCCGTGGGTCAGAAGAAACCCAACGCCTGGGGCCTCTATGACATGCACGGCAACCTCTACGAATGGTGCAGCGATTGGTTTGATGACTGGGGAAAGAAGCGGTTCACCCAGGTTCCCGTCACCGACCCGACCGGCCCGGAGAGCGGGGAGATGCGCGTGCAGCGGGGCGCCGTCTGGAGCAGTTCCACGTCGGACGCCTGCCAATCGAGCCTCCGAACCGGCTCCGATCCAACGTGGGGCCGCGAGTGGGTGGGCTTCCGGATCATTGTCGAGGCGCCCGCATCGTCCACCAAGGCGCCGGGGTAGGTTTCAAGTCGGGCCTGGTCACTTCCCTGATTCAGGCGTCGAACCATTGGGCGGGACCGAAGGCGGCGGGCCCTGCGCGGAGGAGGTCTGGGGCTCGATGGTCTTGACGCAGTTTCTGCCGGCGGACTTGGCGCGGTAGAGGGCGTCGTCGGCCAGTTGGACGAGTTCTTCGGGCGACGCGAGGCCTTCGTTGTCCGCGACGCCGAAGCTGACCGTGGTCTCCACGGCCCTGCCCTGGACCATCAACGGCTGGACGCAGATGCTCACCCGCAGGCGGTCGGCGAACTTGAGGGCGTCCGAGAGGGAGGTTTCGGGCGTGATGACGACGAACTCCTCGCCGCCGTAGCGGGCGGGCACGTCGGACTCGCGGCAGCCCGCGGCCAGCAGGCGAGCCACGTGGCGCAGCACCTGGTCTCCGGCGGGGTGTCCGAACCGGTCGTTGACGTTTTTGAAATGGTCAATGTCGGCCATGATGACCGACAGGTTTCCGCCGTGCCGCAGGAGCCTGGCCCACTCCTGCTGAAGCCGCTCGTCCAGGGCCCGGCGATTGGGCAGGCCGGTCAGCGGGTCGATCTTGGCGTGCTGGATCAGCAGGTCCTGCATTTGCTTGGTTCGCAGGGCGGCGTTGACTCGCGCCCGAAGCTCGAACGCGTCGAACG
This sequence comes from uncultured Planctomycetaceae bacterium, assembly GCA_964646065.1. Taxonomy (GTDB): domain Bacteria; phylum Planctomycetota; class Phycisphaerae; order SM23-33; family SM23-33; genus CAZYDC01. The sequence continues at coordinate 3,060 of CAZYDC010000019.1, forward strand.
GTTTGGTCACGAAGTCCACGGCGCCGGCGTTCAACCCCTGGACCTTCTCTTCAGGCCCGCCGGAACCGGAAAGAAAGATGATGGGGATCATGCACAGGTCGGCGTCGGACTTGAGCCGCCGGCAGACCTCGAAACCGTCCAGGTCCGGCATGTCCAGGTCCAGCAGGATCAAGTCGGGCTTCTCCCGTGCGGCCGTTTGCAGCCCCTCGATTCCGCCGCCGGCGCAGAGGATGTCGTGTCCTTCGTTGGTCAGCCTGGCCTTGGCCACGGCCAGGGCGCCCGGGCTGTCGTCAATGATGAGTACCTTCATGTTCTTCACGCATTCCGGGACACGGATTTCGCCGCGCGTCCCGCCTCGATTTGTTCACACAGGTTCGTCAGTTCGCAAAGCGCCACCCTGGCCGCCTCGGCGTCCTTCCGTTTGGCATGCGACTCCAAGTCGCGGGCCGCGTCGGTCAGGCAGGCGAAACCGTAGCTTCCGCCGGCGCCTTTGAGTTGATGAGCCGCCCGGTGCAGCACGTCCCATTGGTTGTTGCCCGCCGCCTCGCGCATCTCCGTCAGTCGCAGTGGCAGTTGGCTGACGAATTCCGCGATGATCGCGGCCATGTCCGGCTCGCCGTCAAAGGCTGAGACCACAGGCCCGCGCGCCCGTGGCGGCGCCGGCGCCTCCGCGGGCGGGGCATTCCGCGGCCCGGGTTCGGCGCTGCCCATCCAGCGGGCCAGGGCCGACAGCAGCGCCGCGCGGTCCACCGGTTTGGTGGCGTAGTCGTCGCATCCGGCGGCGAGGCACTTCTGGCGGTCGCCGGCCATGGCGTGGGCCGTCAGGGCCACAATCGGCTTGTCGTATCCCGACTGGCGCAGTTGGCCCGTCGCCTCGTATCCGTCCACCTCCGGCATCTGCATGTCCATGAGGATCGCGTCGTAGGGCGATCCTTCCGCCAAGGCCGCCGTCGCCTTCTCAACGGCCAACCGTCCATTGGCGACGACATCCACTCGCGCCCCCGCCGCGGTAAGAATGGTGGAGATGAGCCTCTGGTTGTCCGGACCGTCCTCGGCCAGCAGGATCCTCCCGCGGAGCCTCACGACGGCGGGCGGGTTGGCTGCCGTCCGATGAGATATCCGCCGGGCCGCTTCGGAAATGTCGCTCAACATGCGGGCGTTCTTGGGCAGTTCCGCCTGGAGGGTGAAGGTGAAGGTGCTTCCTTCTCCGGGCCGGCTGGCCACGTGAACGTCGCCGCCCATGGCCGTTGCCAGACGTTTGCAGATGGCCAGGCCAAGCCCGGTGCCGCCATACTGACGCGTGGTCGAAGAATCCGCCTGGGTGAACGGTTGGAACAGCCGTCCGATTTGCTCGGGCGTCATTCCGATGCCGGTGTCCTTCACGTCGAAGGCGATGGTCGCGCGTCCCTCCTGAAGGTCCGCGGCGCAGCGCGCATGAATTTCCACGTGTCCTTCGGAGGTGAACTTCACCGCGTTGCCCACGAGGTTGACGAGCACCTGGCGAATCCTTGCCGGGTCGCTCAGGATCGTTTCGGGCAGCGGGAATTCATAGCCAACGTCCAGCGAAAGACGCTTGTCGACAGCCCGGACCCGCATCAGCGACACCGTTTCCTCCACCGCCTGGACCAGCGAGCAAGGAACCTGCTCTGTGTCGAGCTTCCCGGCCTCCACCTTGGAAAGGTCCAGGATATCGTTGATCAACTCCAGCAGGTGCTCGCCGTTTTGCCGGATGATGCGGATGTTGTCCCTGTTTTGCGCGCGGGTCGCACAGTCCTGATGGTCGGGGCACGCGCCACAGCACTCGATGGAATTCTGGACGATCTCGGCGAACCCCAGGATGGCGGTCATAGGCGTGCGAATCTCATGGCTCATGTTGGCCAGGAAGCGGCTCTTGGCGGCGTTGGCTTGTTCGGCGGCGGCCTGGGCCAGGCGGACTTCGTCTTCCGCGCGCTTGCGATCGGTGATGTCGCGGACGATTCCCACGACATATCGCCGGCCCTGGGCGTCCTGGTAGAGGCTTTTCTTGGTGATCACGGTCAGCGGCTTGCCGTGGGCGTCGGGTAATTGCTCCTCGGTCACATTGTCCAGTCCGGTGGCCAGGACTTCCTCATTTTTCGCCAGCAGCGGTTGGGCAATCTCGGGCGAGAAGATTTCCTGCGTCGTTCGTCCCAGCACGTCCTGGCGCGAGCGCCCGGCCTGGGCGCATCCGGCGTCGTTCATCAGAATGTACCGGTGTTGGTCGTCCATGACGAAGATCGGGTCGCGAATGCAATTGATGATTTTGTTCAGGAACTCCCGCGAATCCCGCAGTTCTTCCTCCGCCTGCTTGCGGCGGATGATCCGCCACATGCCTTCCATCATCAGCGTCAACTGGGTGACGTCGGCTTGCGTGTAGTCCGTCTCTTTGTTTCCGACCCCGGCGACGGCCACGATCTTGCCTTGGTCGAACACCGGCATGTTCATGTGGCGGGTCAACTTCACGTGCCCCTGGGGTATTCCGCGTTTCGCGGGATTGGGCGCGGCGTAGTCGTTGGTGATGACGGCCTGGCGGCGGCGGATCGCCTCGCCCCACAACCCCGTGTCCTTGAGGGGATAGACGATGGGCTTGTCCGTTACGGCGCACTGGGCCATGGCCGACTTCGACCAGTAATGCATCGTGAGCACCGATTCGTCCTCGTTCACAAAGGCGATGTATCCGATGGTGCTTCCGGTCAGTTCAATTCCCGCCTCCATCGCGTACTTCGAGATTTCGGCGGCGGGCAACTCGGTTTTCTGGCTCAATTCCAGCAGCGCCCGCTGCCGGGCCTCGTTGCGAAGCAGCGATTCCTCCGCGAGCTTGCGGCCGGTGATGTCGGCCAGAGACGCAATGACGTGCTTCTTCCCTTCGATCATGACCGGCTCGATGTTGAGTTCGAGCCACGGTCTGTGATGGACGTTGTCCACGACGAGGTGCGGTTGAACTTCCAGCCCGCGAACAGGCTGATTGGACAGTAGAACGCCCTGGATGGCCGCGCGGATGGGGCAGGTCGCGCATGGCGCGCCGTTTCCGCACCCATCGGGATTCGCGGCCACGTAGACGCAGCCTATGGCATCTCCGGGTTGGCGGTCTGCCATCTCCTCGAAAGTCTTGTTGACCAGTTTCGCGGCGACGTTATTGCTTCGTACAATGGTCGTCTTGTCGTCAATCAACAACATCCCGACCGGCGAGGCTTCGAGGATCGTTGTGAGGTTTTCCCGCTCGCACAGGAGTTCCCTTTCCATACGCTTTTGCGCGGCGATGTCGCGGACGGTGGCCTGGAGCAGCACCTGCCCATCCAACTCGATCCGGGTCAACAGGACCGAGGCCTGGAAGTCCTCGCCGCTCAGCCGCCTGTGAGTCCATTCGAACAGGGCAGAGCCCTCACGCATGGCCGTCTCGATCATCTCCTTGGCCTTCTGTGTTGAGTCGCGCCCGTCCGTCTGGATTTCTGGAGACAGGAGCCAAGGCCCCATCAAGGTGAACTCTTTCTGGTCTTTCACGTCGAACATCTTCACGGTCGCGGAGTTGCACGACGTGAACTTCCATGATGGTGGGGCCAGGGTCATCAATGCGTCTCGCGAGCACTCAAACAGCACGCGGTGACGCCGTTCACTTTCGCCCAGCCTGGCCTCGGCTTGCCGGCGATCCGTATCAATACGGCGTAAGGCACGGGAGGTCCACCAGATCATGATCACCAGAATGATGATGAGGACCACCATCATCAGGGCCACACCAAAGACGCCTTCAAAATAACCGAGTTGCTCCCCCTGCACCCGCAGCCACCCGAGCGTCAGAGGCACGCCCACTGCGAACGGCGCCAGGCGGCGCAACAGCCAACGCCCCATGGTGTCACGGGTGACCATTTGCATCAAACCATCGGCCGGATGTGTCAGAAGCACCCCCAGGCTCAGGACGATAAAAGCCGCGGCGGTTTGAATCGCCATCTGCGTGTAGTGTCCAGCGCCATATAAATTAGCGGCCCCGTAGAAATACCCCGTCAAGGCCAGCAATCCGAGCAAACCGGTACCTACAGCCAACCACTGCGAAGTCAGAATGGTTCTGCGAAAACCGCCCAGGAAAAGAGCGCCGCCTATGAGGACGAAGTTGACTGCGCTGGCTGGGGCCATGCGGCCCGGAGACAGCGTTCCTGGAGTCCCGGACGGTTCCCGGAAGAGCAGTTGGTCGATGCCCAAGTCCAGGCCGAGCAGGTACTGACTTAGGGTCAGAAGCCCCAGCAACGTCGAGGCTACTGCGCACGCTTGCGATAGCCGCAGCTTCCGCGCGGAACGCGAGGCCCACCCCAGCAGCGCCAGCGATGCACCGGCCAGGATGAGTCCAACGGCGGTGTTGGCTTTCATGGTCACGAACCCTAATAGCTCACTCTTCAGGAATGGGATATTCAGCAACCAGCCGATCAGCACCATTGTGCCTATTGACATGGTTACGAACGCCGCCGTGACGGCCATTCCTCTCGTGAAGCGAACCGTTCTGTCTTCGCAGGCCCCGCCACCGCTTGCGTTATCGCGCGCAGCGGGGCGGGTGGCCTGGCGGGGGCGGGCCGGTTCGTTCTCAATGACTTTTTTTGGCTGCACTTGAGAGTTCTCCTACACAGAGAGGGATTCCGGCAACAGACTCTTTTCGGGCAGGAATAGCGCTTCCCGATGCGACTGACACCAGGTCAGCGCGGCGGCCGCGATCTTCGGATCGAATTGCGTGCCCGCGCAGCGCGTCAATTCGCAGAGCATCTTTTCGACCGGGTAGCCCTTCTTGTACGTTCGCTCCATCAGCATCGCGTCGATGGAGTCGGCCACCTGGATGATGCGGGAAATCAGCGGGCTTTCCTCTCCCGCCAGTCCGTCGGGATACCCCTTGCCGTCCCACCGTTCATGGTGATGCCGAATCAACGCCGCCTCATCGTGGAAGGAGGGGATGCTGGCCAGGATGTCGGCCCCGCGGGCCGGGTGGCGGCGGATGCACTGGAATTCCTCCTCGGTGAGCGGACCGGGCTTGGTCAGGATGTAGTCGGGAACGCCGATTTTTCCGATGTCGTGCAGAAGAGCGGCCACGCGCGTGCATTCCAGGGCCGGCCCCGACAGCCCCATGGTCTGGGCGATATTCACGGCGTAGTGGGCCACTTGTTCGCTGTGGCGGCGCGTGTAGGGGTCCTTGGCCTCCACCGCGCGAACCAAGGCGGTCACGGTTCCCAGCGACGCCTCCTTCGCTTGCGAGACTCGCTCAACGCAAACCGGCGGCGGGGTTCGGCAAGGCCGCGCGGCCTTGCCATCCATCTCGCCGATCTGCATCCAAAGGGCGGCGGCGGCACGGTCGTGCAAGTGCGGGCGCTGGTTTTTGCCGCCCAGGGCCTTGCAAACCACATTCACCAACTCGCCGTTCTTGAACGGTTTTTCGACGTAGTCATAGGCGCCCAGCAGGAGCGCCTGCGAGAGATATTCCCGCTTGGAGTTTCCCGTGATCAGGATCACCCTGCACTCGGGCAGACGCGGCTTGACGTACGCGAGCAACTCCAAGCCGCCGAATCGCGGCATTTGAACATCCGCGATCAGCAGATCGAACGGTGGGGCGTTACCGTTGCCGTCATCAATGAGTGCTTTGGCGACCTCCGAATCCGTCGCCGTTTGGCAAAGGAATCCGTGCTCGGCAAGTTCATCCCGGATGAGTTCGCCCACGCCAGGCTCATCGTCCACGATCAAAATGTTGTTGTGCCCGTTCCCCATATCCATGCTCCTTGTCGCGTGATGCTACGCGGCTCGAAAATGCTCCTCCAGGTTCACGATGCGCACGGCCGTCCGAAGGCGTATCTTCAGGTCCAGCGGTTCAAACGGCTTGAGGATGTAGTCATCCACTCCCGCGACGATGATCCGAAGGAGGTCCTCGCGGCTGGTGTGGCTGGTCATCAGGAGGATGTACGGCAGGGGATAGCGTCCTCCCTGCCTGGGGCGCGGCGCCCGGCGGACCAATTGGCAGACCTCGAAACCGTCGAGGTTGGGCATTTCCCAATCCAGGATGGCGATGGTCGGCGCGTCGGGCCTTTGGAGAACGGCCCAGGCCTCGGCGCCGTCCAAGGCCGGAATGGTTTCAATGTTCAACTCGCCCAGCAGATTCTTCAGCAGGGCGATATATACAGGGTCGTCGTCGGCTACGAGGATTTGCATGGGATGCCCTCCAGATCGAAGTGTGCGTGGTAGAACGGAAGAAAAGGCGAACCGCAGAACATTCGAATGTCGAACCGCAGAAGGCAGAAGTACAGAGTTGGGATCCCGACTCCGTACTTCATCATTCTGCGGTTCGAATGTTCGAATGTTCTGCGGTTCGCTGTTTCCTGCGGGCGGAAACCGGGGTGTCCAGCCGAACTAGAGCAAGACCGATGGCGGGTGATAGGGGGGCCGTGCAATAGAAAAGCGGTCACACGGCGGACCTTTGGCCACGAAGCAACCATCCTGACCTGCCTTCAACAGACCGACCCACCGGTTTCATCGTCAGGAATCGCGACGCGCTTTACTAACGGAAGAATTGACGATTTACGATTGACGATTGACGATTGTAAGAGCGGGCCAATTGTCTGTCTTCGCCGTTTCCGGGCCGTTCAATCGTCAATTGTAAATCGTCAATCGTCAATTCCCCGGTCCCTTGTCGGAAAAATAAGACAGCGTGGCAGTTCCCCCTGACCTGCCACGCTGGTTGCAAAAAGTCCTTGTTAACGCTTCTACCCTTTAGACGCAAATGGCGCGACGAATTATCGGGAAATCTTAGAAAAATTAAAAAAAACTGTGAATCGCCCGCGGCGCAAAAAAAAGCGGCAGCCGGGGGGGAGCTGCCGCGTTTGATCAAGACAGCTAGGGGGAGAGCTGTCTTATGCAACGAATCATACCCATCTTCGCGGATTATGCAAGATATTTTTTTGAAAAAATGGGCCAGCACCAAGAAGAGTTCGTAGTACGCAGTTCGTAGTTCGTAGTGAGAAGCCAGAAACGGAGAAGAGACTCTTTGCGTTCTCTTTCTTCGCACTACGAACTGCGTACTACGAACTACCAAGGACCTTGACCTCGTAAGGCCTCAACCGGCCAAACGGCAGGCGCAGCGGTTGGCCGTCTTTCGCTTGTAGTGGCCCCGTAAGGGGCTTCTGCGACCGGCACACCAGGGCCGTCCCGCCGGGGACCGTCTTGGCCGTCTGGTTGGACACTACGGCCAGAGTGTCTTTGCCGAGGTAGGCCGAGCACAGCACGTCCCTCCGCGAACCTTCCACGCCCACCAGACCGCTTCGTGGGCCCACGAAACGATACTTCGTGAAATCGATCGTCTTGAATTTCCGGAACAGACCGAAGATCGAATCCTCGTCGGCCATGAAGGTCTTCCAGTCCGGGTAGCTGTAATTTTTCCAGCCCGACAGATTCGAGTACGTGTAGATGTACGGGAGCGCGTTGAAATGCACCATGTTGGCGATTCCCCGCTTGAAGTTCCAGCCGCCGGGGAGCTTTTCGTCCTCGAAGGTGTTGGGCACGATGCCGGCGGATGTCGAGCCCATGAACTCGATGGAGAACGGGTACTGCTCCAGCCCGCCGTCGCCGATGTTTCGCCGGGCCTCCTCCAGCGTGACCGTCTGGTCGGCGATGTTGTGGTGCATCTGCCAGCAGCCGTTGCCCGGCGCGTGAATGACCAGCAGACGGTCGCCCAGCCACCGCCGCGTGTCCTCCAGCAGATCGACCAGTCCGTCGACGCCGTTATGCTCGCCCGGCAGATGGTTGTAATTGTGGCAGGGCACCGGGCCGCCCCAGTCCAGGTAGTAACCGTCGAAACCGTACGTGTCCACGCACTTCTTGATGTACCGCTTGAGCCAATCGCCCCAGGGCGAGTCCGGGCACATCAGCGCGCCGTACACCGCGTTCAGTCGCCCGGTGGGCGTGAACCGCAGGTGGCCGTCGGGGAAGCCCGGAGCGTACCACTCCATGCCGTGCTGCCGGAACGCCGGAGTCTCGGGCGACAGCTCGTAACCCGAGAAGTAGGGGATGATCTTCATGCCCAGCTTGTGGCAGAGCTTGATGTATTTCGCCAGCAGTTTCATCTTCGCCGGCGAGTAGGGCGGGAACGCCCCGTCGTGCCAGAAAAAGTTGCTGCGGTTCTCGTAGTCCTCGCCTTCGTGAATGCGGATCAGGTCCACGCCGGACTTCGCCCACGACCGCGTCAGGTCCTCCGGCGGGAAGGGCGTGCTGCAAATGGCGATCTCGCGATACTTCCTGCGGCAGGTGGCCGTGCGGTTGGAGATCGTGAGGTACCAGTTGAACTGGAGTGTTTTCCCGCAGGCTGTCGGCTGGGCCTGGTCCAGCGGCGAAAGCGAGACCTGCGTTTGCCCGCCGGCCGAGGAGATCGAGAACGAACCCTTGCCCTTGAACTCGCCGCCGTCCCAGGCGTACTGGTGCGAGTCGCCCGTCCACCCGATGCCCTCGACGCCTCGCGTGAACACGTTGACCTGCCAAGGCCGGCGGTCGTCCTTCTGGATCGCGCCGCGCTTCACCGGCCCCGACAGGTCGTCGCTGTGCGGGCCCAGCGTGTTGTATCCGCGAGGCTTGAACCGGGCGTAATCCGTCGTGCCCCACACGTACTCGTCCAGGCAGCCGCACAGCGACAAGTCGCAGGCCGTCAGCTTTCGCGCGCGGATGCCCTGATCGCTCCACAACGTCAATTCGTTGCGGACCGAATACTCCGAATACAGGTAGCGGTGCAGGTAATTTATCGGACCCTCGATGCCGCCGGCATCGCGAAGGACTCCGCGAAACTCCACCGCGCTGCGGCCTGGCTCCCGGCCGATGCGCACCCGCGGATGTTTCTCCATCGCCTCCCGCCAGGCGTCCACGACGGCGCCGCCGGGCCCGGCGACCAGGTTGCCGCCCGTGCCGTGCAACACGCGGATTTCATCCGCCAGCCCGCCCCGGGACAGGTCGTGGCGTACGGTCCAGAACCTAGATTGGACTAAGATAAAGCCTTGCTCCCGGACGATACGGACCATCGGCGTCTCCTGAAGGTGTTGGCGTTCCAAGTTTTCGCGTAATTGCGAGAATACGAATTACCGCAAAAAAAAGTCAAAATGTCAACTTTTCAAACGGATTTAGCGAACTTTATTCCGCCACGCGGGTTTAATTTTCTAACTGGGTAAAGAGCAGCCCGGCGGTTGGAGAGAGTGTGAACCGTCCGCCGGAGATGTTGAAGGAGCGACGATGAGAATAATTGGAATAGTAATGCTGACGATTTTCGCGAGCCAAATCGCGATGGCGGATACCGTAACCACCCGGGACGGACGCGTGCTGGACGGCACGATCGTCCGGGACGAAGACGGCAAGATCATCATGGAGATCAGCAAGTACGGCGCGCATATGCAGGTCACGCTGAACCGCAACGACGTCGTGTCTCTGAAGGAATCCCCGGTGTTCAAGGCCCCCTCGACCCAACCGGCGGCCGCGACCCGCTCGGCGGCCTCGCAGTCCTCCGAAACCCCCACGACTCTGCCGGCCGACGGGACTTATTATGTCATCCCCATCAAGGGCGAGATCGGGAAGGACACGCAGAAAGAAACGGTGAAGCAGGCCCTGAATCTGGCCAAGAACAAGAAAGCCTCCTACGTGGTGTTCCAGATCGACAGCCCGGGCGGATCGGTCGCCGAGACGGAAGAAATCCTGGACCTGATGGCCCAGAATACCGACCAGCGCCACGTGGCGATCGTGACCAAGGCGCTGTCTTCGGCCGCGGTGCTTTCGATGGCCTGCCCGGACATTTTTGTCCAGAAGGGCGCGATGATCGGCGCCGCCGTGCCCATTTCCACCGGGCCCACCCCACAGCCGATCGAGGAGAAGGTGCTTTCGGCCATCCGGGCGATGGCTCGTTCCGCCGCGGAGATGGGCGATCACAACACGCTGCTGATCCAAGGCATGATGGATGCGGACCTGGAATTGGGCGTAACGGTCAAGGACGGAAAACCGGTCGTCGCGGCCGGACACGACGGAAAAGTGCTCAAGACCAAAGGCCAGATTCTCACGCTCACCGCGCGCGAATCGGTGGATTGCGGTTTGGCGCGGGCCGTGGTGACCAACGAACAGGGCATTGGAAAGTCCCTGGGCCTGGCGCGATGGACCAATGTCACCGGGACCGGAAAAGCGTTCTCCGAGAACATGTCCAAGAAAGAGCGGGCCAAGGCCGAACGCGCCGCGTACCTTGAGACCGTCAAGCCCCAACTGGAAAAGATCAACCAGGACCTGGAGAAAGTGAACTCGGATTTGCAGGCCGCCGAGGCGAACAAGGCCCTCCTGAGCAAGCAGTTCGATACCGAGAAGGCCAACGCCAGGGCCCAGTTCGACCAATCCATGAACGACGCCAACCACTATGCCCAGGACCAGATGACCGGCATGCAGAACCAGGCCCGCGGGACGTACAACGGAGCGATCTCCGCGCTCCTGGCCCGCTACCAGGGCACCGCCCTGAGCATGCAGGACACCATCAACAAGCTCACCATTCAAAAGAAGCAACTGACCGATGAGCGGAGTAAGATCATGTATGCCGCACCCAGGGTTCCGTCCTACTGACGGAACAATTGCGGATTGCGGATTGAGAATTTCGGATTGAAGAGGCAGAGCCGGTTCTTCGCCGTTTCCTCAATCCGCAATCCGAAATTCTTACTTGGCCTTCTCCAGGGCATACAGGGTCACTGCCGGCAGGTGAGTGGAGTCGTAGGTCGCGCGGAGCGAGTCCAGCGTGTCCTTGACTGACGCGGGACACAGGCCGCCGTAGATCACGTAATGGCTGGCATCGCCGCCGCCGTCGATTCCCACGCCCACCATTCCTCCGCCTGGACCCACGACATGCCGGTTCGCCGCCTCCGGAGTCACCAGCGCCAGCAGCGGGCCTTTGGCCACGAACTTGGCGCTCCAGAAGACATTGGCCCGGACGGCCTGCGACTTGCCGGCCGGTTCGTGCGGACGGACCTTGCCGCCATCTCCGTCGGAGAACAGGTAGCTGCCCGGCGTGGCGCTGGGGGCGCCCATGACCGACGTGTCGTCATAGCAGAGGAACGAACTGCCCGGCGAACTGAGCCGGACATCCACGTAGGGCAAGCCCGCATACGCGCTGAGGGTCTTGGCGATGCCGGTGGTGTCGTCGGTCAACCGCAGCCGCACCAGCAGCGGGCCGGCGGCGAGCACCTCGATGCGGTTCGTCGCGTTGCGGCTGGGCCCGCCGCCAAGGTCGGCGAACCCTTCCCAGTCCTTTTCACCGGGCTCCGTGATGTCGCGATTGGCCAGGGCCTTGACCTCCCATCGATAGATGTGCCCGCCCTCAGGCCCGACCAGAAGTTTGAACTGGTCGTTCTCGATCCACTTCATTCCCTTGGGCGCATCGACGCAGGTCACAGCGGAAAAGGGGTCAGGTACTTTTTCCACAGCGGAAAAGGTGCCTGCCCCCTTTTCTGCCGTGTACAGGTAAAACGCTCGCTTGGCCCCGGCGGCTGTGCGCCCGGGCATCAGGAACATCAACCGCGCGCCTTCCTTGACCGTCACGATCTGGCAGGGCACAGGCGTTTGCGTTCCGGCGGCGCGGTCCAACTCCATGAGCCTCGCGCCGCCGGCCGGAACCTTCGGCAAATCGACCTCGATCGGCTGATCCGCCCGCGCGGAATCGCCGGCCCAGACCGCAATCCCCATCCGCCCGTTGGCGGCCGCGCCCGCCCAACGCACCTCGGCGGCCAGCGGTTGGCGGACGATGTCGTCCGGCACTGCCTCCGCGAATTGCAGACCCACTTGCCGCGGCGCCTCCAGGGCGCCGCCACCGTTGAGGCCGTCGAGGGACTTGGCGAGTTTGGCCAGCAGATCATCGTACTTGGCGATCATCCAATCGTATCGCCCCAGCACGCCCTCCAGCGCGTAGGGCTTCTCTTCCAGAAGATAAAGCCGCCGGAATTGCTCCTTCAGCCGCGCGTGCTCGTCGCGGATCTTCACGAGCCGCTCGATGGACCGCCGCACAATCCGCCCGGCCTCCTTCGCCTCGACGCCCTCGAACCATGCCCGCTCGTATTCCTGGGCGATCTCGCAGAACTCCATCCACCTCCAGGCCATCAGCTTCATCCGCTGTGCCCCGAAGATGAGGTAGTCGATCTGCCCGGCGTCGAACCGCGCGTTCTTTCTGGCGGCGCGAAGGTGGTCCAGGGCCGGCTCGACGATCTGCAGCAGCGCCTTGGCCTGCTGGTAGTTCCACGAACGCTCCACCGGCGTTCGCGCCATGTTCAACTGCCAGAACAGGCCGGTGGACATGTTGCCGTACCCCGGCAGCGAGTGGGTCTTGGTCAGCAGGGCAATCGCCTGTCCGTAGTCGTCGCCCGGTTCGCCGAACAGCACGCCGCCGATCCGCCGGTTGAAGTCCTCGATGCTCGTCGTGGAACCGTTCCACGCGCATTCCGCCCCCCATGCGATGCCGTGCCAGTTGGCTCCGAAGAGGTTCTCGCCGTCGTCGTCCCATGTGGTATTGAGCATCCCCATCGCGCCGAGTTTGGCCCCGTCGCGCACGTAATTGCGGATGTTCACCGTCGCGTCGCCGAACCCGGGCAATATCCGGCCCCAGCAGTTCACGCCCGGGCAGACGAAAAATTCATACCCCGCCTTCGTGAAGGGCGTGATCGCGCCCTCCATCGACTCGCACGGGCCGTAGCCCCACGACAGCATGATCGTGTCCTTGGGAATGTCCTTGAGCACCGAGGGATTTTGGAGCACGATGTCGCCCCACATCATCATCCGCTTGCCGTACTTGTCTTTCAGCAGGTCGTGCAGCCGCCGGATGTGCCTTGCGTACAGCGCGGCCGGGCCGATCTTGTCGGCCACCGGTTTTGACGGCCCGGTGCCCAGGCCGCCCACCTCGTCGCAGCAGACGTTGAAGAACTTCGATTCCAGCAGCGGGACCTGCTCGGAGTACATGTCGTCCAGCAGCTTGTAGCTGCCCTCGTTGGTTGGGTCCAGAACGTCCGGCGTTTCGCGAAGGCCCACGTAAGGCTTATGTTGCAGGATCGCGCCGAAGTGCCCGAACGATTGCTGGCTGCCGATGATCTCGACATCGCGGCCCTTGGCATAGGCGACCAAGGCCTGGAGTTCCGATTGAAGCAGGCTCCCGCCAACCGGGCCGATGTCCGGGTGCTTGCGGAACTCGTATTGGTGTTCCAGGTAGTACGTCAGGAAATTCATGCGAAGCAGGGCGGCCATGCGGGTCTCGAGCTGGAGCGTTTCAGGCCTGGGGCTTTGGCCTCGCGTGATGTCGTCCTGAAAGCCGCGATATCGCAGCGTGGGCCAGTCGCGGACGGCCAGGCAAACCAACGCCTGCCCGCGCACGTTCGCGCGGATGAGCTGCCGCAGGCACTGGATGCCGCGCACCAATCCATCGACCTGGCCGGCGCTCACGGCCGCGAAGTCCTTGGTCACCACCAGCGCATACCCTTCGTCCTGCCTGGGCAGCGCGCCCAGGGCGGACTTCACCGCGTCCGGGCCGACCTTGTTTTCTGAAAGCACCAGCGACCATGACGATTGCGCACCGTCGGCCGGGGCGATCCGAACCTCGCCGATGGCGCCGACGACCGCGATATAATCCTCTCTCAGGTCCGCCGCGGCAACCTTCGCCGCGGCCGAATCGCTGACCGTAATGTGCACCTCGGGCCCCAGAGCCATCGTGCCGGGGGCCAGCGCAAGTTCCTTGGGGAACGGAACGAGCCGCAGGTCGCCGGGCTTGGGGTCCGCCGCCGGCGCCAGATTCGCCACGGTCAAAAGAACGGCGATGGCCGCCCACGATGCCGGAGGAAAGGGGGACTGTCTCATAATCAACCATGCCTTCGCGAGATTCAGAATTCCAAATTAAAAGCGGCTAATTCGGGGACACCATACTAATTACTTTTCAACCTGAGGACGCTAATTAGTATGGTGTCCCCGAATTAGAACGCCAACAGCAAACGCTTCTTACTACAACCACGCGTGAGCGTCCAGGTTCGCCTGAAATGACGAAAGAGTACAGTCGAACGAGCTGATTCAGGGCTTTTGGGGCAGGACGATTTCCTGGACGGTGAGTTTCTTGAAAGCGTTCACGTGGGCGAGCTTTCTACCGTCCGCGGAAATCGCGTACGCCATCGTGGGCGCGTCGTTGAGCTTGATCTTCGTCCGCGTCTTGGGGTATACCGCGTAGATGTTGTGGTCGTCAGGATCGGCTGCGATCAGCCATCCCGGCCGCGAGGGCATGGGCGACCAACGTGTGTACCAGTCGAATCCCATGACCTGCGAGAGCTTCCTGAAGTCTTCCGCGGGCTTTGGAGGCAACGGCGTGAATTCGCCCGACGGCGCGTGCAACATGCGCATGACGTGGTCATGGGTATCGTCTGCACCGGGCCCGTATTGCTCGCAGATCGCCTCGGTGTCGTCTTTCCAGACTACAACCCCCAGCGTTTCCTCTGAGGTGAAATCTATGTCCTTGCCCGTTTCCAGGTCCAGCAGGACCGAATGATACGCAATGTCCGCGACCTTCGGTGCCGAGGTCGCCTTGGGCGGGTCCTGAACGGTGAGCACCGCCCATCGGCCCGAGGGGGACCAGGAAATGCCCCCAGCAAATTCCTGCAACGGCAAGGGCGCGGAGGGAAACACCACGTGGCGCATCTGTCGCGGTTGGGCGCCGGGGGCCGACGCGTCGCACCTCCAGAATGTCCTGGCGCCCCTGGGCATGCCGGTGGCGTACAGAAGTTCGCTGCCGGCGGACCACGTCAGGCCGACGATCTTCTCGTCCTTTGCCGGCGGCTCGATCCGGAGCACGATGCCCGAATCGCGCGGCTGAACAACGACGATCCGCGAGTACGTGGCGAAGGCCGCGTACCGCGAGTCCGGCGAGAACATGGGCGGGTAAGACTTCCCCTGAATGTCCTGGTCCGATTTTCCCGGTGTAGCCACACCGCCGTCCACGCGGACGCCCGATGGAAAGCCGGTGGTCCAGGCCGACGACCACTGGCCGTAACAGGTCTCGGGCATCACGCCCGCGGCAATGCCTTCAATGAGCGGCGTGCCGAGGTAGATGGCGTCTAACCACGTGAAGGCGACGGTTTTGCCGTCCGGCGAGAACGCCACGTCGACCGGCGAGGAGTAAGGCATGACGCACCCGCCCGAAAGTGCCACGACAGGCAGAAACGACAAAACCGCAATCCGTTCAAACAGTCCGGACCGCCCGAAACGACGTTGAACCGTTCTCATTTTTTCGCCTTCCCGATATTTCCACCAGATGACGCGGCGCGGAGGCCAAGACGCTCAGGGCCGCGCACGCGGGCAAACTACCAATGGTCTGTTTCATAAGTTACCACGCTTATCTTGTCAAGCGGAGGGTGGTATATGGGTGCATTTCGGTTTCCGGCAAATGTGCCTGGGGTGTCGTGACGCGGGCATCTTGCCCGCGTGTGACGCAGGCGTCTCGCCTGCGCGTGTCGCGGACATCCTGTCCGCGTCCGGGGGAATGCGGAGCAGACGCGTCCATACGGACGCGGGACACGAGGGCAAGATGCCCTCGCCACACGCGGGCGGGACGCCCGCGTCACTTCCCGGAAACCGAAATGCACCCGTGGTATATTTAGTATGGTGTCCCCGAATTCGGCCTATTCTTGCTTTTCTCAGCTTCCTCAGCGACCTCAGCGGCTAATCTCCGTTGGCATTTTCAGAGCAGGATTCATTTCCGATCCCCTGAACTCTTTTCGGCCGCAAGACTCTGTTGTTACCAATCCCAACGCGGCGTTTGGGCGGGGCTGGCCGGAAAATTGCGAAAAAAAATTTCGACCGGCAAGGCGCGTCCAGTCACGTACTTATGAAAAGTTGCTCGTTAGGTAGGTGAAATGTCATAAGAATGTTGTGTACATAACCTCATAGGCAGCGTTATACTATTGGGGTCGCGTTGCACCAGCGGCTAGGCGGGCTCGCCGGGAGCCCGTCGCTGGCGTTTGCGGGTAGGTTGTTGGAAAGTGACCGGGAAAGGAATTTACGAATGACGATTGACGATTGACACAGTCCCAAGAGCCGAATGAACAGCCAAGAGCGGGATGCCAAGAAGGATGTCGGGGGTTTCGGGGTGAAAGCCACTTCCGAATCCTTTTAATCCATTCATCAGGTAATCCCGCTCCAGGGCCCTGGTTCGACAGTTAACCCCTGAACATGGAAAGAACTCTACGAATATGACGAAAAAACACGCGAAACGAGAGTCCGGAATTTATAACACTCTGCAAATCAGGTACTTGCAATTTCTGGAGGGTCAAAAAACGGGTTCCAATGGCTTCCCGGCAGGTTCTAGTGAGCCGCCTGCACGTTCTATGGAGCCGCCAGCCCGTTCCGGTGGCTTCCCGACGGGTTCTAATAGGTTCCAAGTTGGCGTAAATACCCCCTTGAGCCTCGGGAATTGCACCTTGCGTGCCGCTTTGGCACTGGTTAAATTGCTTGAAAGGACGCTGTGATGGATTTAACGACCGGCAAGACATCCGGGCTTAAGGGAGTGGTTCA
>CAZYDC010000020.1:0-19545 GCA_964646065.1 uncultured Planctomycetaceae bacterium
CATGTAGATCGCCGCCTGCGCCAGCGTGAGCTGGCACTCGGGCATCCCGATTCGCTCGGCGATGTCGTACGCGGCCGCCGCCACGGAGATCGCCCGCGGGTCGGCGTTGCCGATGTCCTCGCTGGCCAAAATCGCGATTCGCCGCGCGACGAACAGCGGGTCTTCGCCGGCCACCAGCATTTTCGCCAGCCAATATACCGCCGCGTCCGGATCGCTGCCCCGCATGGACTTGATGAACGCGCTGATGGCGTCGTAATGCTGGTCGCCGGCAGCGTCGTACTGCACGGCCTTCTGCTGGATCGATTCCTGCGCGACGGCCAGGTCGAAGATGATTGGTGGCGAGGGCGTCTCGCCCTCGTGTGTCGCGGACATCTTGTCCGCGTCTTGCTGTTGTCGTTTCTTGTCTTGTTCCGGTTGTTCAAGAAAAGACCCGGACGCGGACGGGACGTCCGCGAGACGCGCAGGCGAGACGCCTGCGTCACACGCGGGTAAGATGCCCGCGTCACGCCTATTCGCCTGGCTGAGCACTCCGACTTCCAGTGCGGTCAGGGCGCGTCTGGCGTCGCCGTCGGAGATTTTCGCCAGGTGCTCCAGGGCCTCGTCGGTCGCCTGGACCGGGTAGTTGCCCAGCCCGCGCTCCTTGTCGGCCAGCGCCCGCCGCAGCAGCCGGATAATGTCATCCTCCGTCAGCGAATGGAACTGGAAAATCGTCGAGCGCGACAGCAGCGGGGAGTTGATCGAAAAAAACGGGTTCTCCGTGGTCGCGCCGATCAGCACGACCAAGCCGTTCTCGACGTCGTTGAGCAGCACGTCCTGCTGGGCGCGGTTGAATCGGTGCAGTTCGTCGATGAACAGGACGGTGCGCCGCCCTCGCGAGGCCAAGGCCGCCCGGGCCTGCTCCAGGATGTCCCGAACCTCCTTCACCGACGCGCTGGCCGCGTTGAGGATGTGAAAATCGCAATCGCTCTGTGCCGCGATCACGTGCGCCAGCGTGGTCTTGCCGGTGCCCGGTGGACCGTAGAACACCAGGCTGGACAACCGCCCGGCCTGGAGCATCCGCCGCAGCATCTTGCCGGCGCCGAGGAACTCGTCCTGCCCGAGGATCTCGTCGATGTTTCGCGGGCGCATCCGGACGGCCAGCGGCGCGCCTGCGGCAATGGCGGCGTCCTCGGACTGCCTCAATAAGTCGAATTTCTCGCCCATGTGAATGACGATGATTATACGCAAAATCGCGACACAGAGGCGCAGAGATACAGAGAAAAACGGAGGCAAATGTGATATCATCAGTTGAACGACGCGACGAGAATCAGGGTGCCATGCCCAAGTCTGCGCGGTCATGTGACCACAGGGCGGACATGCCCGCGCAGACTTGGGCATGGCACCCGATGAGTCATAGAGTGCGGTTTTGCGGTCAAGGCGTCGCGGGATGCGGTCGATAAATAGCGAGTCCCCAAGGAGTCCATTCATGTGCGGAATTGTCGGTTATGTCGGTAATAAGAAGGCCTGCCCGGTTTTGATCGAGGGCCTCAAACGCCTGGAGTATCGCGGATACGACTCGGCCGGGATTTGCGTGTACACCGGCGACAGACTCTGGTCCCACAAGGCCGCCGGGCGGATCGCCGAGCTGGAGAAGCGGGTCAACGCCGACCCGGGCATCCAGGAAGGCACCATCGGCATCGCGCACACGCGCTGGGCCACGCACGGCGAGCCCAACGAGCTCAACGCGCACCCCCATTTCGACGACACCGGGCGGATCGCGCTGGTCCACAACGGCATCATCGAGAACTATTCCACGCTCAAGCAATTTTTGCTGAACAAAGGCCACGTCTTCAAGAGCCAGACCGACACGGAGGTGCTGGCGCACCTGGTGGGCGAAATGTACGTCGAGGGCGTCACGCTGGAGCAGGCGGTGTCGGCGGCGTTGAAGGAAGTCAGCGGGACGTACGGCATCGCGGTGATCAGCGTTCTGGAGCCGGACAAGCTGGTGGCCGCCCGGCGCGGCAGCCCGCTGATCGTGGGCGTGGGCAACGGCGAGTACCTGATCGCCTCCGACGCCTCGGCCATCGTCGAGCACACCACCAACGTCGTTTATTTGAACGACAACGAGATGGCCATCGTCAGCCGCGACGGCATGAGGACCACCACGATCGACAACGTCCCGATTTCCAAGGAAATCCAGCAGATCGAGTGGAAGCTCGAGCAGATCGCCCTGAACGGCTACGAGCATTTCATGCTCAAGGAAATTTTCGAGCAGCCGGAAGTGGTTCGCACGAGTTTCCGTGGCCGTTTGGACCTGCGGGAAAAGCGGATCAACCTGGGCGGACTGACGAGCGTGATCCGCGAACTGGTCAAGGCCAAGCGGATTATTCTGACCGCGTGCGGGACGGCCTGGCACGCGGGGCTGGTGGGCGACTACCTCTTCGAGGACCTGGCGCGGATTCCGACGGAAGTGGAGTACGCCAGCGAGTTCCGCTACCGCAACCCGATCGTCGAAGACGGGACGGTGGTGATCGTGATCAGCCAGTCGGGCGAGACGGCCGACACGCTGGCGGCGCTTCGCGAGGCGAAGGAAAAGGGCGCCATGACGCTGGGCATCGTCAACGCGGTCGGTTCGACCATCGCCCGCGAGACCGACAGCGGAGTGTATCTGCACGCCGGGCCGGAAATCGGCGTGGCGTCCACCAAGGCCTTCACTTGCCAACTGGTCGTCGAGACGATGATGGCGCTTTTGCTGGGGCGCCGGCGATACATGTCGCAGGCGACGATGGAAAAATACCTGGCTGCGCTGGCGCAAATTCCAGACCAGATCGAACACGTGCTCAAGCAGTCCGCCCGGATCAAGGAGATCGCCGAGGAGCACATCGACTTCAACAACTGGCTCTTCCTGGGTCGCGGGTACAACTACCCGGTGGCGCTGGAAGGCGCGCTGAAGCTCAAGGAAATCAGCTATATTCACGCCGAGGGGTTGCCCGCGGCCGAGATGAAGCACGGGCCTATCGCCCTGATCCACGAGGGAATGCCCGTGGTGTTCCTGGCGCCGCGCTGCGCGACCTACGACAAGATCATCTCCAACATCGAAGAGGTCCGCGCCCGCAAGGGCAAGATCATCACCGTCGCCACCGAGGGCGACACGGAAATCCGCAAGTACTCCGATCACGTCATCTACGTGCCGGACTGCCCCGCGCCGCTCCAGCCGATGCTCACCGTCGTCCCGCTGCAACTGCTGGCCTACCACGCCGCCGTCGCCAGAGGCTGCAACGTGGACAAACCCAGGAATTTGGCCAAGTCGGTCACAGTGGAATAAGGAAATCACCAGGAGCACCAAGAGCAGCAAGACCACCAAGAGCAGCAAGAACGAATAGATAGAATCAAAACAAAGATGTTTATTCTTCTTTCCCTGTACTCGTGGCGGCGGACCCCATTCGTGGTAAAATAAAAACGCAAGAAATAGAAAGAAGAATCGAATCTCTTTTCTTGGTGCTCTTGGTGTCCTTGGTGCTCTTGGTGGTGTCTGTTATTCGGGGGTCGCGGAAAGCAGAATGATCGACGGGCCTCCGCCTTCCGCCACGTCATGCGGATCGACCGGTGTGCTGGGGTTGCCTTCGCTGCGGAGGACGATTTTGAGCGTTCCCGCCGGCAGGTCGTAGAGCGGGATAATCGCCAGTTGCGGCGTGGGGTCCTTGGACTCGCGGGCGACGAACTGGTAGGCGATCTCCACCAGCGAGCCCTTCTGCGTGATTTTTTTCAGGTGGACGTACAGGCCCGGTTGATTCGAGAAGAACACCACGCTGATCTTCTGGCTGCGGTCGAGCGATCCGCCGACCGCGGCGCCGCCGGCGAGCACTTTGTGGGCCTCGATCAGGGCGGCCGAGTTGGTGCCCGCGACCGCGAATCCGCCGCGGACGTCGCTGCCGAAATCCTTCAGCCCGGCCAGCACTTCGCCGATCATTTTCCCGTCGGCGGTGGCGTAGGTTTTACCGTCCTCCAGCAGGGTCACGTCCATCGGGTGCGTTCCGGGCATCTGGTAGGCCCAGACTTTTTCCAGCGGAATTTCCTTCGCGGCGACCTCGGCCGGTGCGGTCGTGGGAGTTTGCGTTGCGGCCGAGGGCGCGGCGGTTCGACCCAGCTCACCGGAACCCGGTTGCGGGGCGGGGAAATTGGTTGCCGATGCGAGGGACGAGGCGGGCTGCGTGGTGGGGGCCTTGCTCCCGGCCGACGACGCCGAGGCCGTCAGCCCGATCACCGCCAGTATCGCCAGATGCAAACCGTAATTCCTCTGAGCGAACATACGCGTCCTCAAATAGTAAACCAACCATTCATTTTAACTCCGCTCCGAGAGCCTTGGAACGGTAAAACCGAAAATATCGCCTGGGATTTTGTAGCGACTGGAGCGATTCGTTTGTAGTGGCCCCGTGAGGGGCTTCTTGAAGAACCGCCTTAGGGCGGCACGACGAACCGCCAATCTCAAAGTCGAAACCGGTTAGTCGCTGAGGTCGCAGAGAAACTGAGAAAGGCAAAGAAGAATAAAGCAAACGGATAAAGCTCTTCATCCTGCTGATTATCTTCTCTTTTCTTTGTCGTTCTCAGTTTCTCAGCGACTGACCTTCTGATGTGAAATCAGGAACCCCACCAATACGCGATGTCGGGATCCTGGAGCATCGGCCGCCAGCCCCAATAGGTCGGGCCGGTGCCCGTTGGGATCTGGAAACTCTGGCCGACTTCGTTGCCGCGGTCGATCTGTGTGGATTTAATGTATTTATACACCGGGGGAGGATCGCTGGCCAAAACCCAGTACCCCGCGTCCGTGGCGCAGTCCGTGGAGGCGGAATAGGTGCATTTCCGGAAATTGATGTGCCAGTCGCCATAGAGGATGTTCCTGCCGACACCCATCACGCCCATGTTTCCGAACTTGTAGTGCGTGCTGTAAGGCTGGGCCAAGTTGGACGCCACCACCGAGTACACGATGTTGGTATTCGGGTCGGGCGGCTTGGATGAGTCCGCGGCGGTGTAGATATTATCGACCTGCCACTCCTCGCACAGCAGGCCGATGTGGGAGGGTCCGCCCCAGCCATAATTGTTCCCGTCGTGCTCGGGATCGAACTGCCTGGGGGTCTGGAGGCTCGGATAATAATCATTGAGCGGGCTTTGTGAAACGTACCAGTTGCTCAGCCAGTAGCCTTGGACGGCCTGCTGCCCGTCCACGCGGGCGCTCTTGCCCAGCCCCGCGCCGGTGGGGCACTGGAACGGTTTGATCTGCTCCCAGGGCAGGTTGCCGCCGGTGTTGTTGCTGAAATACACGTATCTGCCGTTGGCGTTATTCCCGACGGCCAGGCAAGGCCCCAGCCCGAGGTATTCCCCGATCATCGGCCGGAAGTCGTTGTTGGCCGCGTTGTAGGGGAAGTAATTGTGGTTGTCGGCAACGTATCCGTTCAGGGCGTTGGCGATGTGGTGGAGCGTGCTCGCGCAGGCGACAATTCGGCTCTGCTCCAGGGCGGCGTCCATGCTGGGGACCATCATTCCAGCCAGCAGGCCCAGGATGGATACGACGATCATCAACTCGATCAAGGTGAATGCGCGCTTTTGGGTGTGCATGGTTCCGGTCCCTTCGTGTTGAGTTACCTTATCCATGCCTGAATTATACGCAAGCCGTCCCTCGCCGGACCAGGGGCAAAATCGGAAAATTTAACAAGAGGCGTACAGTGTGCAACGGCCCTGTTGTTTGTAGTGTGGCTTCCCGGGGGGGGTCCAATGCGTTCCAAATTCACACGGGATCCATGATGTTTGTTGACTTTCGACCCTCGGCGGACCAAAAACAGGGCATGGCAAAGCACAATTACACGTTTGACCACCCTTCGGATATCGGTCTGGCGGCGCGGGCGGATTCGCTGGGCGAGCTGATGGAGGCCCTGGCCGAGGGGCTGGCCGGCGAGATCTGCGACCGCGACCAGGTGGCCGCGGCCCAGAGCCGCACGCTGGAAGTCTCCGTCGAGACCGACCAGGCCGCGGCCGCGAAGGCGACGCCCGATTACGAGTCGCTGGCCGTGGACTTCCTGACGGCGGTGATGAACCTGATCCAGGTGCGGCACTTCATGGTGCGCGAGGCGAGTGTGCAAATGCCAAGTGTGGCATCCGCCGCAGGCGGACCGGCGGCTGGGGCCCTGGTCGCGCAGCTTACCGGCGAACCGTACGAACCGGAGCGGCACGAAATCAAGGTCGAGATCAAGGCGGTGACGTATCATCAGCTTACAATTAAACAGGAAGGCGGCCAGTGGGTCGGCCGGGTGATCGTGGATATATGAAGAACGGGATTCGGGATCCGGGTTTCGGGATTCGGGAAGAAACGGCGAAGAGGTTCTTTGCTGTTTCTTCCCCGGATCCCGAATCCCGAAACCCGAATCCCGTGAGGTGCAACATGGCTGAGACATTCACAGGACAGGTCGAGCGGATCGACGCGACGCGTTGGCGGATTCCCAAGGGTTCGCAGCCGGGGATGCGCGTGGACGGGATCATCTACTCGAACGAGGCGTTGATCGACGAGGCGCTGCACGGCGGGGGGGCGGTGCAGGTGGCCAACGTGGCCGCTCTGCCGGGGATCGTGAAAGCCTCGATGGCGATGCCGGACATTCACTGGGGCTACGGGTTCCCGATCGGCGGAGTGGCCGCGACCGACCCTGCCGCCGGCGGCGTGATCTCGCCGGGCGGCGTCGGGTACGACATCAACTGCGGCGTGCGGCTGCTGCGGAGCGACATCGACGCCGGCGAGCTGCGGGCCAGGCTCAAGGAATTCGTGGACCAGCTCTTCCGCGACATCCCGGTGGGCGTGGGGGTCGGCGGGCAGTTCGAGTTCGCGCATAAGGAGCTTCGCCACCTGCTCAACGAAGGCGCGGCCTACCTGGCCAAGCAGGGTTTGGCCAGTCCCGAGGACCTGGCCGCCACCGAGTCCGGCGGGTGCGTCCAGGGGGCCGACGCGGACGCGGTTTCGGACGAGGCGTACAGCCGCGGCGCCGACCAGTGCGGCACGATGGGCAGCGGAAACCACTTCGCCGAGGTGCAGGTCGTCGAGGCGATCTACGACGCCGAAGCGGCCGCCGCGCTGGGGCTGGAGCACGGCAAGGTCACGATCATGATTCACTCGGGCTCGCGGGGCCTGGGCCACCAGGTCTGCACTGACGCCATTCACGACCTTCGCGGCGCGCCGGCGAAATACGGTATTTCGCTGCCGGACCGCCAGCTCGTGTGCGCGCCGGTGGACAGCCCCGAAGGCCGCAAGTACCTTGCCGCCATGCGGGCGGCGGCGAACTTCGCCTGGGCCAATCGGCAACTGCTGGCCACGCAGATTCGCCGCACGCTGGAGCGGTTTTTCGGCGGCAGCGCCGAGTCGCTGGGCCTGCGGCAGGTGTACGACGTGGCGCACAACATCGCCAAGATGGAGACGCACACGGTGGACGGCAGGCAGGTGGAACTGTGCGTGCATCGCAAGGGCGCGACGCGGGCGTTTCCGCCGGGCCACCCGGAGCTGGCGCCGCAATTCCAGGCGACCGGCCAGCCGGTGCTGATCCCCGGCGACATGGGGCGGGCCAGCTTCGTGCTCGTCGGCGCTCAAGGCGCGATGGAGCAGACGTTCGGCTCGACCTGCCACGGCGCCGGGCGGGTGCTGTCGCGCGGCGCGGCGATCCAGAAGGCCAAGGGCCGGCGGATCGACCAGGAACTGCTGGCCATGGGCGTGGTCGCCCGAGCCCGCGGACGCACCGGACTGGCCGAGGAACAGCCCGCCGCCTACAAGGACGTCAACGACGTCGTCGACTGCGTCCAGGAGGCCGGCCTGGCACGCAAGGTCGCCCGCCTCAAACCGATGGGGGTGATCAAGGGATGACGAAGGGTGGCATGGCGACGTTGTTTGTCGCCATGCTTGATCGCGCGACCGGACATGGCGACAAACAACGTCGCCATGCCACCCTTGAATTTCGATGAACGGGCCGGACGGCCCGAGTATACTGTCGGAGCGTTTTTTCAGATGCATGGCCGCACTCATGAAGGAGATTGTCGCATGAAGCGAAGTTCAGCCGCCGTACTGGCCGCCCTGATTCTGCTGTCGCCCGCCGTCGCGCTGTGGGCGGCGAAAGATGAACCCGCCCCGGCCGAAAACAAGGACATCGTCGGCCGGTTCGGCGGCCTCAGGAAAACCACCTATCTGAACAAATCGGCGGCGCTGCTGAACGTGATGCCGGCCTCGGGCATGGGCGCGGGGATGAAGATGGTGGTGACGGACAAGGACATGATCGAGTTCGCCCAGAAGTGCAAGCCCGGCGACCTGCTCTCCCTGAGCTACGCGAAGGTGGGGCATGACCTGCTGGCCGGCAAGGTCGAGGCGTACGACATGAAGCCCGGCGAGGACGCGCCCGGCGTGTTCGTGTTCTCCAAGAGCGGCACCGAAACGGTCAACAAAAAAGATGTCGCCGCGGTGACGGTCACGAAGTTCGGCACGGAGACGGTTTTGGCCGTTCCGCTGGCCCGGAACTCCGAGGGCAAGATGGCCCCGAAGGAAGAGTTGATGAAGGTGATCGAGGGCTTCAAGCCCGGCGACCTGGTCGAGGTCAAGAACGCCGGGACTACCCTCCAGAGCATCAAGGCCTACGACGCGCCGCAACTGGGCGAGTTCCAGAAGGCCGAAAAGGCGGCGGACAGCGGGCTGACCACCGTCGATGTCAAGATCGGCGGCGACGTGCAGACGCTGAGCATCGCCAAGAAGGACGCCACGCTGGCCGCCAACGCTCGCAAATTGAAGTCCGGCGACCTGGTGTACTGCCGCACCACCACCGACGACAAAGGTACCTGGCTGGTCGAGCTCAAGCAGGCCCCCCCGGGAACCAAGCTGCCCGTTGCGAAACCCAAGAAGGAAACGACGGCTTCAAAAGCCGCGGACAAATAGGCAACTCCGAACGTAGCATGGACATCTTGCCCATGTCTTCGTTGTCGTTGTTGTCGTTGCCGTTGTCGTTGTTGTTGTGTGTTGGGTCAAAGGAAGAAATAGAAGTAGAAGTAGAAGTAGAAGCAACAGGACATGGCCAAGATGGCCATGCTACACACGGGCAAGATGCCCGTGCCACGTTAGGAACCCGGTTTCACCAGGGCGTAGTGCATTTTGAGTCGCTGGGCGTCGGTGCGTGCGACGGGGATCGGATTGCCCTCGGGGTCGATGCCCGCGTAGTACATCGCAGCCGCGACCGTTCCGGGCAGCGGAATGAAACACTGCACCTGCTGCGGCTGCCAGCCGCGCTTCGAGAGCCAGCGGCCCAGGTGATGCATGTCCGCCAGCGTGCAGCCGGGGAAGGCCGAGATGAGATACGGGATGACGAACTGCGGTTTGCCCGCGGCGGCACACTCCTGGTCGAAAATTTCCAGGAACCGCTCGAAGACCTCGGGGCCTGGTTTTCGCATCAGTGTCAGCACGTGCTCGGACAGATGCTCGGGCGCGATCTTGAGTTGGCCGCCGACGAACTCGCGCACGATCGCGCGAAGGTAGTCCAGGTCCTTGAGGGCCAGGTCGTGGCGGATGCCGCTGGCGACGCGGACGTGCCGCACGCCCTGGACGGAAGCGACCCGCCGCAGCAGCTCGACGATCCGCATCTGGTCGACCTGGAAGTTCGGGCATACCTCGGGGAACATGCAGCTCGCCCGCCCGCATCGCGACGCGTCGGCGGTGCAGCGGCCGCCCCACATGTTCGCGCTGGGGCCGCCCACGTCGCTGATGCTGCCGGCGAAGTTCTTGTGCGCGGCGAACGACTCGGCCTCGCGAAGGATCGACGCGGCGCTTCGCGAGCGGATTCGCCGCCCCTGGTGCCCGGCCAGCGTGCAGAACGAGCATCCGCCGCCGCAGCCGCGGTGGGTCGTGATGCTCCAGGCGATCATGTCCGAGGCGGGAACCGTCAGTTTGTACGAAGGGTGAGGCCGGCGAGTGAAAGGCAGGGCGTAAAGTTCGTCCAGTTCCTCGGTCGTCAGCGGCGAGGGCGGAGTAAGGATGAGCGAGCGGCCCTCGACCTGCTGGACGGCGAAGGCGGCGGCCTGGTGGACGTGCCGCTCCATCGCGAGGGTGGCCTCCATGAGCTTTTTGCCGTCGGCGAGGATTTCCTCGTGCGAGGGAAGATGAATGATGTCGGCGCGTGTCGAGGGCATCTTGCCCTCGTGTGTCGCAGGCGTCTCGCCTGCGTGGATGTCAGAAATATCGGAGACATCCCCGATATACGCCACGCCTGGAATGACATGAAGGAGCCGCGCGCCCGTACGGGCTGCGTGAAACGAGGGCGGGACGCCCTCGCCACGCGCGGACAAGATGTCCGCGACACAGTTCGCCAGGGCCAGGATGCCGCGCTCGGCCATGCCGTAGAGGATCAGGTCGGCCTTGGCGTCCAGGAGGATCGAGCGGCGGAGTTTGTCGGTCCAGAAGTCGTAGTGGGTCAGGCGGCGGAGCGAGGCCTCGATGCCGCCCAGCACGATGGGCAATTTCGGGAAGGCCTGCCTGGCCAGGTTCGCGTACACCACGCACGCGCGGTTGGGCCGCCTGCCCGCCTGGCCGCCGGGGGTGTACGCGTCGTCGTGACGCTTCTTGCGGAAGGCGGTGTAGTGGGCGAGCATGGAGTCCATCGCCCCGGCCGTCACGCCCGTGAAGAGCCGCGGCCGCCCCATGCACAGCAGGTCATCGGGCATGGTCCACCGCGGCTGGGCGACGATGCCCGCGCGATATCCGTGCGCGACCAGCCACCGCCCCAGGATCGCCGCGCCGAACGAAGGATGATCGACATACGCGTCGCCGCTGACCAGCAGCACGTCGAGCTGGTCCCAACCCAGGCGGTCCATTTCCTTCCGCGACATCGGCAGGAAGTCAGGCTGGGCCAGGGGGGCAGTATTTTCAAGTTGATTTGGCATTGTGGCGCATTTTGATGATATCATAGAGGAGATATAATTCAAAGGTCGGCAACATAGGGCGGGTCGCACAATAGGGCGATACCGCGATCCGGGAAAGGAAGAACAATGATCGATGTGAAAGAAGCCGTGATGCTGGCCTTCAACGAAGTCGAGAATTTATACGGGGAACACATTTTCGATTTGCTGTTGGAAGAAGTGGAGATGACCGAAGACGAGAACTACTGGCTAATAACC
Organism: uncultured Planctomycetaceae bacterium; assembly: GCA_964646065.1. Classification (GTDB taxonomy): domain Bacteria; phylum Planctomycetota; class Phycisphaerae; order SM23-33; family SM23-33; genus CAZYDC01. Next base: position 11,158 of record CAZYDC010000020.1, read on the forward strand.
GTGGGTTTCTCATTACCGAATACCCGCTCCGGCAAATTGCCTGGGGCTCACGTGTCGAAAACCGTGGCGGCGGCACTGGGCAGATACGAGCGCAAGTATAAGGTCTTCAAGATCGATAGGAGAAATCGCAAGGTTCTATCGATGAAAATGCGAGTGGCATGAAGGGCAACCTCGATATCCTGCTCAAGCGATATCGCAGGAAGGGGGTCTTGATTGACACGAACCTTCTTCTGCTTTGGCTCGTCGGCCGCTACGACCGCGAATTGATCGGCCGCCACAAGCGAACGCAAGGGTTCGTCCCCGAAGACTTCGACACGCTATGCGGATTTCTTGAGGGATTTGCCCCGCACGCTACCACTCCCAACATTCTCACAGAGGTGTCCAATCTGGCGGCACAAATGAGAGACCCGCGCGGAGCGACAAAGTTCTTCGATCAAATCTTTACAGAAGAAATCCGTGTTCTCAAGGAAACGTACGTCCCCAGCGCATCGACCATGGAGAAGAGTTCATTTCGCAAACTTGGGCTCACGGACTGCTGCATCATCGCCTTGGCCAAAGGAAAGTATCTGCTCCTCACCGACGACTTCCGCCTGTCGCAATGCTTTGAGTCCATCGGCGGCCATGCCGTGAACTTCAATAATATCAGGATCGGAAACTGGGAGTGGCGTTAGACTTATGCGTAGGGCGAGGCAGCCCCACGGCCATCGGTTTTCGCCTCATTGGGCCGGCTCGATGAACAGGTCCGCCTCTGGGCCGAGCATTCCGCCACCGCCGAAATGATCGAACGCCCGCACGGCGATGACGTTGGCGCCGGCCTTGACCAGCTTGCCCGGCACGCGGTAGACGCGGGGGACGGCGAAGAAGCGATCGGTGTTCTTGTCGATCCGCCCGACGAAGGCGCCGTTGAAAAACGTGTCGTCGAAATCGTCGATCGCGCCCAGTGAGAGCGTCAGGTCCTTGCCCGCCCACTGGGGCGGAATGTTCACCGACTTGCGGAACACCGACTCGCCGTTGATGTCCGACCACTGGGGGGAATACTCGGCGTTGGGCGAGGGAACGGGCACGACTTCCCAGTCGCTGTCGTCGGCGTCGGCGGCGACGGACTTGCGGGCCAGTTCGGTCAGTCCGTGATCCGGGTTGGGCTGGTCCATCGAGGGCGCGGGCGGCAGCTTGAGCGTGATCTTCGCCCGCCACTTGCCCGCGAGCGTCTTGCGGGTCAGCGGCCGGCCCGAGGGCGGCGCGTACGGCGCGGCCTTGTCGTCGATGGCCGGCGGAAGGAATTCAACCTCCGCCCGATTTTCGGTTCCCGGTTTCAGCACGCGGACCGTGACCGGACCCTCCGCGCCGCACAGCAAAATCAGCCTGTTGGCGCCCGCGCGGAGGGAAAAGGGGACATTCAACTTTTCCTCCGGGCGCATGGGAGTCACGCGTTCATTTTTCTCTTGGCGCCGATCCAGTGCGGGACCGTTAGGAAGGTGGAAAAGTAGAATGTCCCCTTTTCCCTCGACCACCACATCCTGCTCGATGGCGGAGGAAATGTCGGTCTGGAGCACATAGTAGAATTTTGTTCCCGGCATCTTTGGCAGGGCCGTCTGGTCGGTCTCGCACAGGCTGTCCTGAGGATCGTTCTTGCACCAGTTGGCGGTGGAGTCGTCGGCGAGCTGCCAGTTCTGCGCGCCGACCTTGCCGGCCTGGATTTCCTTGGTGAGCTTGTCGATGTCCACGTCGGACGCCGCGATGGGCCCGAGCTTGATGAACCCGCCCTGCGCGTGCGAACGGTCTTTTCGCGGCGGTTGCGTCCAGGCCGAGTTCAGTTCGTAGACCGTCATCGAGACGATCTTGGCCTTGCCGCCCAGCGCGTAAAGCTCCAGCGGCTTGGCGTCGTCCCTGGGCATGAACTTGACCGAGATCGTCGCCTTGCCGTCCTGGGCGAACGTCTCCAGCGAGACGCGGTCCACCAGCACCTGCAGTTTGAGGCGGTGGTTCTGGAGTTCCACCGGCGCCTCGCCCGTGCGGCCGTCGCCGCTCTTGCGGCAGATCAGTTTGGCGTTCTTGACGTCGTAGCGGATTTCCTCGCCCCGCACGCGCAGGCCGACCTCGGCGGCATCCAACGGGTCGATTTCGACGCGAACGTCGAACAGGTCGCCCGCGAGCTGGGCCAGCGGGTTTTCGCCCGGCGCCAGCGACAGGTCCTTCCACGTGTGCTCTTTATTGTGGAGCTTCTCGATCTCGCGCACGGGGTTGCTGAACATCCGCAGGCCCTCGGGGCAGCGGCGGAGCGTCAGTTCGCAGGGGAAGGTCATCTGCTGGCCGTTGGTCGGCGTGCCCGGATACGGGTCGCCGCCGTTCATCCAGGTGATCTGGATTCGCCGACCGTCGGACTTCGGGATGTCGTTGAACGTTTGCGTCGCGTAGAAGTTCCCGCCGTACTCGACACGGAGAAGGGTGGTGTAGTCGCCGGACTTGTACTCCTTGCCGTCGAAATCGCCCACCAGATATTTTCCGTCGCCTCCGACGGCGATCCACTTGGTGACGTTCGGTTCGCCGGCCACCGGCAACTCGAAGAAGTCCGGGCACTCGGTGCCGAACCAATGGCCGCCCACCTTGGTCCAGTGCTTGAGGTCCTTGGACGCGAAGTGCGCTCGTCCCGGCGGGCACTGGTAGAGCACCAGCAGCCAGCTCTTGTCGGGCTCATACCAGAACATCTTGGGGTCGCGGTCCTGCTCATGGATCGCCGGGTTGCCCTCGTACTTGGTCCAGGTGCGGCCGCGGTCGTTGCTGTACGCGATCGACTGCACCTGGCGGAAAATTGTCTCGGTCGGATTGAGCGCGATGAGCTTGCCCGACGCGTACACGGCCACCAGCGCCTTTTCCTTGCCCGTCTGGAAACCGGAGGTGTTGTTCCAGTCCACCACGGCAGAGCCCGACCAGGCGCCGCCGACATTGTCGGTGGTGAGGGCTTGCTGCAACTGCACCCAGTGAACCAGGTCCTTGCTGACCGCGTGGCCCCACCCCGCGTGCTGCATGAACAGGTGGTACTCACCATCGTAATACAGCAGGCCGTTGGGGTCGTTCATGTGCCCGTGATTGCAGGTGTAGTGGAACTGCGGGCGATACTTCTCCGTGTAGTCGCTGCTGAGGTCATCCTTGAACACCTCGTCGGAACCGGGGATGTACTTGATCGGCTGATCGGGCAGACGCGACTGGATCTTCTTGAGGTCGTCGTACTGCGCGATGAGCAGGCAGCACGGCAGCTTGTCGTCGCCCAGGAAAACCGCCAGCCGTTGGATCTGCGGTAGGTTCACCGAGTGCCGGTCGATGATCTCGAACCGGCCGGTCTTGCCCGCCCAGGCCGAGACATCCCAGCATCGCCAGCCGTCGCTGCTGGGCGGGCCGTACCCGCTGACGGCGACGACCTGGCCCTCCACTCGCAGCGTCAATGCGGTCATCTCGTTGAACACCGGTGAACAGTAGAGGTTCAAGTATCGGTGGTCGATCTTGAAATCCGGCGAGATCATGCGGCCGACCTCGGGGCCGAAAAGTTCGCCGGTGATTTTCCACTGGGCGTTGGTGGCGAGTTGGAGCTTGGTCTTGTCATCCGGCCAGTTCTTGTCTCTGGGGTCCGGCCGCACGCACACATACAGCGGCGATCGCGTGCAGGCGGCGTCCTTGGCCTCGAAGAACGTCCAGGGCGAAAGGCGCTGCACGTCGGTCATCACCACGTCATCGATATTGATGTGCCCCCAGTTGCCGTTGTGCTTGTCGACGATCTCGACCTTCGCGGCCTTGCCGGAGAATTCGCCGACGTCCCACAGGCAGCGGACCATCCATTCATGGTCGGCCCCGGTGGCCGTGCGGGCGACCTTGCCATCCACCAGCAGGTTGATGCGGGTCTCGCCCGGATGGTTGCCGCCGCTGATGAGGAAGGTAATGTATCGGCGGTCGATCTTAAACTCCGGCGAGGTCAGCGTGCCGACGGACGCGTCGCCCTTGTTCATTGAGGAGGCGTATCGTGTGCCCTGGAACGGCCAGACGCTGCTGTCCCCTTGCCGAGGTCCGGCGCCGAACGCCTCGCCGGTGGTTTTCCAGTCGCCGTAATCCGTGCCCTCGAAGTCGGCCAGCACGATGTCCGGCCGCCCGGTCGCCGCCGGCTGCGTCGCCGGGCCAGGACTTTGCGACCAGGCCGCACCCGCCGCCAGGAACACCACCGAAAGCACGCCAACAACATTCATTGTTTTCATAAATGACTCGGTTCTCTTTGGGGAAGATGTAAACATGACGTATGAGAACACAAGAATCAACAACTAAGGGTGGCATGGCGACGTTGTTTGTCGCCATGTCCGAGTTTTTCGCGAAATCGCATGGCGACAAACGACGTCGCCATGCCACCCTTAGTTCGGCGGTCGCTTGCAGGAGATCGCTTTATATACCAGCCAAACGATGAGGACAATCAACGCGGCGACGATTGGTGCGATGATGCACAACGGGGATGGCAGATTGATGTCGCGCTCGCCGCTTGTTGGTGCGGACAGGGTCGTGGCTGGTCCCAAGACACCCCCAAGCGGACTTGGGGGTGCCACAGGACTTGGGGGTGCCACCAGGCTTTGGGGTGCCACAGTGGCGAAGATGGCCAGGTTGCTGCCGACGGGGCGGAGCGTGCCGGGGACGTTGTTGATTCCGACGGTCGCGTTCGCGACGCGCGGCGTGGGGTCGGCAAGGCAGAGCGTGGTCGATCCGCCGCCGTCGAGATTGATCGCGTCGACGACCTGGTAGTCGCGGGCCAGCAACTCGGCGGCCTCGCGAGTGGACAGGCCTTCGCTGACGCGGGGCTGCCTGCCGTCCACGATCAGGATGACCATTTTCCCGTCGGCCTTCAGGCCGATTACGGTCAGCGGATTCGGAGCATTGTCCCACTTGCCGGTGCCGGCCGTGACGGCCCCGTGCGTCAGGAGTTGCTCATTGCCCGCCACGGCGTTGAAAAGCGTCACGGGTTCCACGACGCTCTTGCGCGCGGGGTCGGACTTGTTGCAATGCACGATCGTGGCGACGTTGTGCTCGTCGATGTTCAGTGCGGGCGCGTCGGCTTTGATCGCGTAGTCTTTGGGCGGGTGGTCCTCGAAAGGCGAGTAGACATTTCCGTTCGACGCGGCCAGGCCGACGAGGTCGGCCGTGCCGGGGTCGGGGTTCGGCGCCGGCCAAGGTTCAAAGAAATGGCAGTTGACGGCGATCTGGGCCTTCTGCTCGGTCAGGAACGCCAGCGTGGTCTGCTTGAGCGTGTCCTGCTTCCCGCCGTGCGGCGTGACCAGGAACCGCAAGCCCGGCGCCGTGGGGTCGATCACGAGCACGTGCATCTTCACCGGCCGGGGTGAAGACTCCTCGCGAGCAATGAGCGTGACGCCCACGAAGGGATGAGCGACGATTTTCGCGGCGAAAGATTCACCGCAGAGGAGGTACAGAAGCATCGAGAGGCGCAGGACGTGACCGAATGCGGAATGTGGATTGCGGATTGCGGATTGAACGGCAACAGCAAAGGCGACGGCAACCGCGAAGACTGGGCCAAGATGGCCCTGGAACACACGGGCAAGATGCCCGTGCCACATTGCGCGTCGCCTCATGCTTGTCCTCTGAGTTCCATGGCCGTCTCAAAGAGGGCCTCGACGTTGGCATAGGGGAAGCCGGGGTCCACTTCGAGGTACAGCCAGCTTCCGCCTTGCATGGTGCCGAAAACGTCCACCAGTCGGCGGACGTAATCTCGCACTTCCTGGGGCGAGCGGCGCTGCATGAGTTCGCCGCGGTCGGGGTGCATCTGGATCGCCAGGCGAAGCTCCTTGCTGCGGCGGGCCAGGTCGGCCAGGTCAAACACGGGCAGTTGCGGCCAGATGGCGTTGACGCCCAGTTCCGCGAACTCGTGAAGCATGTCGTCGATCGCCCCGCAGCAGTGGAACAGGATCTTTTTGCCCGCGCGGCGGATGGGCTCGAACATGGCCTGGTACCGCGGGCGGAAAAATTTCCGCCAGACCCTGGGCGGGAAAATCAGGGCGTTCTGCGTGCCGAAATCGTCGCCGAATCCCACGCCGTCGGCCCCAAGCGCCAGTGAACGCTCGACCAGCGCCAGGTTGTACTCCACCAGGCGGTCGGCCATGCGATTGATCTGGGGGTCGTCCAGCGTGATGTCCACGATGGTGTCCTCGAACCCGCGGATCGAGCAGAGCTTTTCAAAAATGCTCCCGCCGCCGCCGGTGTAGAACCATCGCTTGCGATGTTCCTGGGCCTGGGCCTTGGCCTTCTCGAATTCCGGACCCGAGCATGGCGGCGGTGTGGGGATCTTGTAGGTGTCCACGACGGACAGGTCTTTGAGCGGCAGGCCAATGGGATGCCCCCAGATGCCGAAGATGCGGTATTCCCATTTCGTGCCCCACTCGTCGGTGCCGACGGAGTAGTATCGGCCGTCGGCGTCGAAGTTCTCGGGGCCCAGGGGGCCGGGCACGCCCAGGTCCGTGAACTCGCCGAAGTCGTGACCGCACCGCTGGGTGAGGTCCACCAGCTTCTGGCCGTGCTCGTACAACCCGCCGGCGGCCGCAAAAATCTGGAGCGGCACCTTGTCCACGGGCTTGAAATCCAACGCCGCCAACATTCGTTCTCGGGGCAACATCGCCTTCATGGGAAAAACCTTTCAATCGTTCCGGTTGCCTACAGGATATCGAAACAGATTCGGGGACACCATACTTTATTGATGAGGCCCCTTCGTGGCACCCCCAAGATCGCTGGGAATCTTCACGCTTTCCAAACCCAATCTTTACATTTGCGACGATATGATGTTCTGATTGCCCAAAGACCCTCCAGAGGAACGCATGTCCGACGACGAATCGACAAGAGCAAAGGAGAACTCGACAGCCCCCAAGGCGGCCGAGGGAGAGGCGTCGTCCGCGCCGGTGGATTTCCAGATCATCGACCTGGAACCGATCGGAAAGGCGTTGGAGCGGTCGCGAGCGGCCGCTCAGGGGCCGAGCTTGAGGCGCCCTCCGACGGCCAGGGTGGGCAAGGTGGACGACAAGTCGGCCCAATACAATCTGGCCGGGGACGCTATTGATATTCCGTCGGTGTTTTCCACGCAGAATGTGAGCCGATCCGTGCGATCCGGCCAGCCCCAGGCCACGGGACCTTTGTCCGCGTCCCAGGCATCGTCCAATGCCGCCGCCAAGACCGCCTCGTTGAACCGGAATGTTCTGCTGCTTTCGCTGGCCGTCGCGCTGCTGGCCGTCACCAACGCCATTACCGCCTACAAGCTGTACAGCCGCTCCGGTCAGGAACCCCTCAGCGTGCTGGCCCAGACGAGCGGACCCGAGGATTGGGCCAAGCCCCGTCCGGGGACCGGCGACCCTCATCCCACGGCGGCCGGTTCACCCCTCACCAGTCCCAAGCCCGCCGCCGGAGCGCCTCCGGAGGGCGAGCCTGGGCCGGAACTTCCCCCGGCTGCCGTGCTGAGCGTCGCGGAGGTCCAGGAGTGGGACGCCGCCCGGTTTGCCAAGGCCAGGATCGTTCAAGCCCAGTGTGCGATCAGCGGCAAACTGTACATGTTCCGGACACCCGGATGCACGAGCTTCGTGAAGTTCCCCGCCGAGGCCTTGCCCGCGGCGATGACCCAGGCCCCGGGCCAGACCCCGGACGTTTTTCGCCTCGCCCACGCCAAGGGCGAGGAGGAACCCCTCCTGGACTGCAAGATGCAAGGCGGGGCGTACATCGAGGTTCGGCTGGCCAGGAAACCCGGACCGGGCGAAGATCTGCTCCGCTATTCGGCGACGGTGCTGGCCGTCGCGAAGCACGGCGATGAGGAAATCCTATACGTTTGCGGCCTGCCCAACAGTGCTTGCCCCAGCCTGCTGATCAACCTCAGCGCCATCCCCAAGACGTTGAACATCGTTCCTGCCGCGGGATCGGGCCCCCGCAATCCAATGGTGACGGTGCCGTACGCCAACCCCTCCACGCTGACGGCCAAGTGCCGCAAATCCGACGCCAAAGCGTGGTCGAGCATCGACCTGTCGGCCGGCGTGGTCATTCCGCACGTGGGGAAAGTCACGTTCAAGGCGATGGCAGGGGGGGCCAAGGCGATGTTGGTCGGCACCGAACCGGACGAGGAGCTCAACGGCCTGGCCGCAAAGTGCGGGACGCTCCCCGCCGACGTCAAGACGGCCTCGCCCGCGCAAGCGCACATGCTGGAGCTTCTGGCAATCGCCGAGGGGTATTCCATCCGCATCGAAGACGCCGCCGGACGCAATCTGGTCGCCTTCCGCCTGAGCGTGGGCGTTCCACGCAAGAACCCAGGCCAAGATTGAGCACCGTTTGTAGTGTGCCCGTAAGGGCATTCCTCAATAACCGCTCGTAGTGCCG
>CAZYDC010000021.1:0-19203 GCA_964646065.1 uncultured Planctomycetaceae bacterium
AACCCTTGGTTTCCAGCATCTTCCGCACCTCGGAGAACCTCATTTCGCCTGCCATAACATAAGTATACCATGAGGTATACATATTTCAACGGAAAAAGCGTCGCTTGAGGTAATGCCTCAGTTATGCGCGGCGGCCAGGGATGGCCGCCGCGCAATGCCCCCTATAACTGAGGCATTACCGCTTGAGGGCGGCACCCGTTTTGCGAGGAATGCTCTTGCGGGTGCCCCACTGCGCCGACAAGCAAGCTGGATATTGGCGTCAGCTTGCTTGTCGGCGCAGTAGGCATTACCGCTGACGTTTTAATGTTCGGGTTGCCGCCAGAAGACACCCCCAAGAAGACTTGGGGGTGCCACAAGAGGGCGCCACAAGAGGGCGTCCTCTTAACCCCGCTGCCGCGCTTGACAACGGTCGGGAGGCTTCTTATGCTTGCGACGAATTGGCCGAGCCCCATTAAGGCACGGCGAAAGACGGCATGCCCGAACCATCGCAGTGGCCACGAATGACCAGATACGCCCTGATCGGGACGGAGTTCATCACGATCTTCGGGCTGCTGCTTTTGGGCGGCGTGATGCTGGACCGGAAGTTCGGCACCCAGCCGGTGCTGACCCTGGTCGGCCTGGCGGGGGGATTTGCGATGGGCTTATATAAGATGGTCGCCGACCTTCGGCGGCAGGAGAGGCGAGACCATGACGACCGGGAAGACCGGCAGGACGGGCCGCCGTGAGACCGTAGCATGGGCGTCCCGCCCATGAGTCTCACGGGCATCTTGCCCGTGATTTATTGTTTCTTCTGCTTCTTGTTTTTCTTGTTTGATGTAATAAGAAACAACAACGGCAAAGACATGGGCAGGATGCCCATGCTACTCATGGGCAGGATGCCCATGCTACTCATGGGCGAGACGCCCATGCTACGTGAAACGATGCAACTGAAATTATGGAACATGCTGCTGTGGGTTCTTCCGCCGTCGCTGGCGGTCTGGGCGGTCGGCGCCTGGCCGATGTATCGCTGCGGCGGCGCGGTGTGGCTGGAGGCCCAGACGCTCGCGATGGCGGCGGGGCTGGTTGTGATGATCGCGCGGGTCGCGGCGATCAAGATCGTGGTTGCCCGCGCCCAAGCCCGCAAGGAACGCGTGAACATCGCGTTTGTCCTGAGCCAGGCGTTCATGTTCGCCGGAATGGTGACGGTGCTGGCCCTGTTGGCCGTCGGCGTGGCGATGCAAAAACTGCTTTCGTTGCCGTCGGCCCCGTTTTTTTTGTGGATGGTCGGCTTCTACATGATTATGCTAGCCGCCGAAACTTGGTGGCTGTCGCGAGTGTTGAAGAATTTATCACCGAGAGCCGGCAATAGTGCCGATGCTGGTCATGGTTGACGATTTGTTTGGAAAATGGAGTTTTAGGGTCCGTTGATTGTAGCTGAATTTAATCTGATCGAGCATCTCAGCGACCACCCGTGGGACGGGTTTACCGTCCAGTGGGGCGGCCACGAGATCATGCTCATGTCCAGCGCCATCGCCTCGATGATCCTGGTGGCGATTGCCATGCTTGTTTTTGTCCTGCCCCAGGTCCGCCGCGCCTCGGATGTCCCTCGCGGCGGGCGGAACGTGCTGGAGGTGCTGATCCTGTTCGTTCGCGACTGGATCGCCAAGCCGGCACTGCACGACCGCGCCTACCAGTTCATGCCTTTCCTCCTGACGCAATTTCTGTTCTTTTTGGGCATGAACCTGATCGGCCTGATTCCCCTGGTGGCGATCAGCGAGTGGGCGACGGGCGGGAAGTACCCCGTCGGCGCGACGCCCACGGCCATTCTGACCGTGACCGGCGCCAACGCGGCGATGGTGTTCGTGATGATCCTGTACTTCGGGTTCAGGGAGCAGGCGGCGCGGTTTCGTCACCGTCATGCGGCCGTGCCGTGGGTCGCGGCGATCGCGCTCTCGCCGCTGCTGTTCATCAAGAGCCTTGTCCCGCCGATTCCCGGCATTATCGGTTACATATTCTGGCCGCTGCTGCTGGTGATCGAGCTGGCGAGCCTGGTCTCGCGGTGCGCGGCGCTGATGATTCGTCTGTTCGCCAACATGGTGGCCGGGCACAGTATGCTCGCCGCCTTCACGATGTTCATGGTGGTGGCCGGCTGGAGCGTCAGCCAGTATTACGTCGGCCCGTTGAGCGTATTTGCCAGCATATTCGTGAGCCTGCTGGAACTGCTGGTGGGCGTGCTGCAGGCGTTTGTTTTCACGTTTCTGACGGCGATTTTCGTCGGACTGTATACGGAACCCTCGCACTAGACTTCGACTGTTTAGACAAAGTATTGGAGAATGACGATGAAGCGGATTTTGGTGGTAGCGGTGATTGGGTTGGTTCTGGGCGCGATGTCCGCCCCGGTGTTGGCGGCCGATGCGCCCGAAGCGGGCACCGCGGTCAAGCCCAGCGGGCTGACGGAAGGCGCCGGCCTGGCGATTATCGGCGGCGGACTGGCGGCCATTGGCGGCGGCATCGGCATCGGCAGGGTCGGCGGGAGCATGGTCGAAGCCATCGCCCGGCAGCCCGAGGCGGCGGGGCAGATGTTCATGCCCATGATCCTTACCGCGGCCATGATCGAAGGCGCCGCGCTGTTCGCCATCGCGATGCCGTTGATCTTGAAATAGGAATCGCTGGCGAGGCGCATTGTTTGTCGGACCCTCGCGGGTTGGGCAGGCATCCGCGCCGCGAAGCGTTCGGAGCGTGGTATGTTTGACAATATGTCAAATAAGCATGTGTTGTGGCACCCCCAAGTCTTCTTGGGGGTGTCTGGGGCGGCGCGTGCGGCTAAGGCCACCCCCAAGCGGACTTGGGGGTGCCACCATGGCGACAAACAACGTCGCCATGCCACCCTTGTAATTATGGTGTTGACGGTGCTGCTGACCGTCTGCCCCGCGCCGGCGGCCGACGGCGGAGGCTTTCAGTTCGGCAGGATCGAGCAGGCGGTCGCCTCGCTGGTGATCTTCCTGATCCTGCTGTTCATCCTGGGCAAGTGGGCGTGGAAGCCGATCATCTCGCAGCTCGAGGCGCGGGAGAAGAAGATTTCCGACACGATCGAGCAGGCCCAGCGTCGCCAGGAAGAGGCGCAGCAGTTGCTGGCGAAGTATCAGGCCCAACTGGCGGCGGCGGAGGAGCAGGCGGCGGCGCTGGTGGCCGAGTCGCGAAAAGAGGCCAACGTGGCCCGCGAAAAGATCCTCCAGCGGGCCGCCGAGGACGCGCAGCACACGGCCCAGCAGCTTCGCATCGAGATTGAGGCGGCCAAGCAGGAGGCCCTGCGCGAGGCCTACGACAGCGTGGCCACGCTGGCCACCGAGATCGCCGGAAAAATCATTCGCCGCAACCTGCGGCCCGAAGACCAGAAGCAGATCGTCGAGGAATCGCTCCAGGACATCCGATCCAAGGTGCCAAGGTAGAGAAGCAAACTCGAAGCACGAAATACGAAATACGAAACAAATTCGAAACGGCGAAACGTCAATGACCGAAACAAGAACAACAAGCCCCGAGACCCCGGCGTTTCGCTTTTTTGCCGTTTCGGGTTTAGTGCTTGTTTCGGATTTCGAGTTTCGGATTTCGGATTTTGCCGGACATGAGACCGGCGGCTAGCATTCGGAGTCGTTGATGGAAGATGCGCCAAAAACCCGACCCCACACCGTGATGGACCCGACGCAAATGTCGGTGGGCGAAATGTACGCGCAGGCGCTGCTGGATACGCTGCCGGATGACGCCGAGGCCCTGGAAATCGCCCAGGAATTGGAAGCCCTGTCCGGCGTGCTGAACTCGATCCCCGAGGCGGCGAATCTGCTTTCGGGATGGGCCATGTCCACTGAGGATCGCTCCACGCTGATCCAGCGGCTCTTCGCCGGGCGAGTCAGCGAAAAGGTGGAGGCCTTCCTGTCGGTGCTGAACCGACGGAATCGAATGGTGATTTTTCCTGCCGTGGTGCGCGGGTTCCGCAAGCTGCTGGACCTTCGCGAGGGCAAGATCGAGGTCACGCTCACGACGGCGACGCCTCTGGACCCGGAGCAGCAAACCCGGATCGGGCAGGAACTGGACGCGACGCTGGCGGGCAAGGCCGTCGTGCGGTTGCGCGTGGACGAAAGCCTTCTGGGCGGAGCGGTGTTGCGGATCGGTGACCGCGTGTACAACGCAAGCCTTAAATCCGAATTGATGAAGTTCAAGGAAACCATCGCCGCCCGGCGGATGGACGTGAAAGCGAAGTAGCATGGGCGTCCCGCCCATGAGTATCACGGGCATCCTGCCCGTGTCTTCGTGTAGCATGGGCATCTTGCCCATGTCTTCGATGTTAAGTTTGTAGTTGAGTTCAGAAGAGATGAAGAAACAGCACATGGGCGAGACGCCCATGCGACTCATGGGCAAGATGCCCATGCTACGCTGCGGAGTAGAGCATGAAATTCAAGGCAGATGAAATCGTCAGCGTGATCACCCAGGAGATCGCCAATTACCGGCGTGAACTGGATGTTTCGCAGGTCGGTCGCGTGCTGGAGTTGGGCGACGGAATCGCCCAGATCTTCGGGCTTTCGGGCGCGATGGCGGGCGAGATGCTGGAGTTCGAGTCCGGCGCGATGGGGCAGGTGTTCAACCTGGAAGAGAACTCCATCGGCGCGGTCATTTACGGCGGGTGGGAAAAGATTCGCGAGGGCGACCGCGTTCGCGGCACCGGGCGTCTGCTGGACGTGCCGGTCGGCGAGGCCATGCTCGGCCGCGTGGTCAACCCGCTGGGCGAACCGCTCGACGGGGCCGGCCCGATCAACACGACGATGCGCCGCCCCGTGGAATTTACCGCCCCCGGCATCGCCGGACGCCAGCCCGTGAACGAACCGCTTTCCACCGGCATCAAGCCGATCGACTCGATGGTCCCCATCGGACGCGGGCAGCGCGAACTGATTATCGGCGACCGCAAGACCGGCAAGACGGCCATCGCCATCGACACCATCATCAACCAGAAGGACACCGGCGTCATCTGCGTGTACGTGGCCATCGGGCAGAAGGAATCCACGGTCGCCGGCGTGGTGGAAATCCTGCGGCAGCACGACGCGATGGGTCACACCATCGTCGTTTCGGCCGGCAGCTCCGACCCGGCGCCGCTGCAATATGTCGCGCCGTACGCGGGTTGCACCATCGCCGAGCATTTCATGTACACCCAAGGCCGGCCCACGCTGGTGGTCTACGACGACCTGACCAAGCAGGCCGCCGCGTACCGGCAGATTTCGCTGCTGCTCCGCCGCCCGCCCGGTCGCGAGGCGTACCCCGGCGACGTGTTCTACCTTCACAGCCGCCTGCTGGAACGCGCGAGCAAGCTGGCCGAGCAGTACGTGCTCGCACCGGCAGACACGCCCGCCGACGCCAGCCCGCCCCCCGGCAAGGACGGCAAGACCTACATCGGCCCTCCGGGCCTGCACGAGGCCAAGGAAGTCCTCAAGAAGTCCGGCGACAGTTCGCTCAAGATTCACCGCCTGCCGAATTCCGGCGGGTCGATGACCGCACTGCCGATCTGCGAGACGCAGGAAGGCGAGGTCTCGGCCTACATTCCGACCAACCTGATTTCGATCACCGACGGCCAGATTTACCTGGAACCGTCGCTGTTTTTCGCGGGCGTTCGCCCGGCCATCAACGCGGGCATTTCGGTCAGCCGCGTGGGGTACAAGGCGGCCTTCCCGGCGATGCGGGACGTGGCCAAGAGCCTGCGATTGGACCTGGCGTCGTTCCGCGAGTTGGAGTCGTTCGCGCAACTGGGCATGGAACTGGACGCGGCCTCGCAGAGGCAGCTCGATCGCGGGCAGCGGATGGTGCGGTTGCTGACGCAGCCGCAGTACAACCCGATGACGACCGCCCAGCAGGTGATTTCCATTTTCGCCGGCACGCGCGGCTACATGGACAGCCTGCCGGCCAACGACATCCCCGATTTCGAGAAGGGCCTGCTCCAGTTCGCGCAGGAGAGCAACCGCGATTTCTACGACGACCTGAGCAAGGACCTCAAGCTGACCAAGGAACTTGCCGAGCGGCTGGGCAAGATCATCGACGAGTTCAAGAAGACGTATAAGAAGAAGTGAGGGTGGCATGGCGACGTTGTTTGTCGCCATGCGGATGAGTGTGGTTGATGAGGACATGGCGACAAACAACGTCGCCATGCCACCAAGAGAACTATGGCTAAAGCCAGGAAAATCCTGAAGCGAGTCAAGGCGGTCAAGAGCATCCGCACGGTCACCAAGACCATGGAGATGGTGGCCACCGCGCGGTTCCGCAAAACGCACCAGCGCGTGGCGGCGACGCGGCCTTACGTCACCCGCCTGGCCCAGACGGTGTCGGAGCTGGTTTCTCGCGGCATGGCCGACGGCGCGGAGCATCCGCTGCTGAAAACCCCCTCGTCGCCCAAGCGCGACGTGTTGCTGGTGATTACGTCCAATCGCGGCCTGGCCGGGGCGTACAACTCCTCCGTGCTGCGGATGGCGATCGAGCGGATTCGTCAGCTCAAGGCCGACGGCAACGACGTGCTGGTTCACGCGGTGGGGCGGCGGGGCATCAATTTCATGAAGTTCCGCAAGCAGCCCACCGAGAAAACCTACACGCAATTCGACCGCCTGCCCAGCTACGACCAGGTGCGCGAGCTGGCCGACGCCCTGATGGCCCGCTTCATCGCGGGTGAAATCAGCGGGCTGGAAGTGGCGTACATGCAGTTCATTTCCTCCGGAAAGCAAAAGGCCGCGATCGCCAAGGTCATGCCGCTGACCGACCTGGTCGCCGTCGCCGCCGCCGAGG
This sequence comes from uncultured Planctomycetaceae bacterium, assembly GCA_964646065.1. Taxonomy (GTDB): domain Bacteria; phylum Planctomycetota; class Phycisphaerae; order SM23-33; family SM23-33; genus CAZYDC01. Next base: position 6,793 of record CAZYDC010000021.1, read on the forward strand.
CGACGCCCAAGGGCGCCATCGCGTCCGCGTACGAACTGATTCCATCGCCCGAGGAAATCCTGGCCCGCCTGCTGCCGCTGTGCGTGCGGATGAAACTGTTCCAGTGCTTCCTCGACGCGGCGGTGTCCGAGCAGATCATGCGCATCGCGGCCATGAAGTCGGCCACCGACTCCGCCGACGATATGATCCACGACCTGACAGTTATGTACAACCGCACCCGCCAAGGACAGATCACGACCGAGTTGGCCGAGATCATGGGCGGGCGGAGCGGACTGGAAGAGTAAAGAAAAATTCACCGCAGAGGACGCAGAGAACGCAGAGAAAGACATAGATAAACGGCATAGACAAAAGAAACAGCGAAGTAGTTTTATGTTTTTAAACTTCTGTTTCTTCTGTCTCCGTGACCTCTGTGATCTCTGTGGTAAAAGCTGTTTTGTTTGAATAGAGGTGCATATGGCAGCGACAGGTAAAATTACTCAGGTGATCGGATCGACGTTTGACGCGGAGTTTCCGGAGGCGGAGCTTCCGGCGATTTACAACGCGCTGAAGGTGGACGCACAGTCGGGTTCGGTGAAGATTCACCTGACCGGCGAGATTCAGCAATACCTGGGCGGCGGGCAGGTGCGGTGCGTGGCCTTGGGCTCGACCGACGGCCTGGTGCGAGGCATGACCATCGTGGACACCGGCGCGCCGGTGAAGATGCCGGTCGGCCCCAAGGTGCTCGGGCGCGTGTTCAACCTGCTGGGCGAACCCATCGACGACCGCGGCCCTGTCGAGGCCGAGGAGTACCGCTCGATCCATTCGCCGCCGCCGGACTTCGAGGCCTTGACGCCCAAGAGCGAACTGTTCGAGACCGGCATCAAGGTGATCGACCTTCTGGCGCCGTTCGTCCGCGGCGGAAAGACCGGCCTGTTCGGCGGGGCCGGACTGGGCAAGACGGTCGTGATCCAGGAACTCATCGCGCGCGTGGCGACCAAGCACGGCGGGTTTTCCGTGTTCGCGGGCGTCGGCGAGCGGACCCGCGAGGGCAACGACCTCTGGCTGGAAATGCAGGATGCCGAGATCGGCACCACCGGCGTGAAGTTGATCGAAAAGACCGCCATGGTGTTCGGCCAGATGAACGAACCGCCGGGCGCGCGGCTTCGCGTGGCGCTGTCGGCGCTGACGCTGGCGGAATATTTCCGTGACAAGGGCGGCGCGGACACGCTGTTGTTCATCGACAACATTTTCCGATTCAGCCAGGCCGGCAGCGAGGTCTCGGCGCTTCTGGGCCGAATGCCCTCCGCCGCCGGATACCAGCCGACGCTGGCGACCGAAATGGGCCAGCTTCAGGAACGCATCACCTCCACCCGCAAGGGCGCCATCACGTCGGTACAGGCCGTGTACGTGCCCGCCGACGACATGACCGACCCGGCTCCGGCCGCCGCCGTCACCCACCTGGACGCGTTCATCGTGTTGGAGCGGTCGATCGTGGAAAAGGGCATCTACCCGGCCATCGATCCGCTGGGCAGCTCGTCGCGAATCCTTGATCCGCAGTACGTCGGCGCGGAGCATTACGCCGTCGCCCGCCGCGTGCAGCAGATCCTCCAGCGGTACCGCGACCTGCAAGACATCATCGCCATACTGGGCGTGGACGAGTTGGCCGAAGAGGACAAGCAGATCGTCAACCGCGCCCGCCGCATCGAGCGGTTCCTCTCGCAACCGTTCTACGTGGCCGAAGTGTTCACCGGCAAACCGGGCAACTTCACGCCGCTGGCCGAGACGATCCGCTCGTTCCGCGAAATCTGCGAGGGCAAGTGGGACCACCTGCCCGAGCAGGCGTTCATGTACGTCGGAACCGTCGAAGAAGCCGCCGCCCAGGCGGAAAAAATGGAATCCGACGCGAAGAAATAAAGACGCCACTGAGAACACGGAGATCGCAGAGGTGAAAAACAAGAACAGCGTCATGGATGAGAAGGTGCGTATAACGATTAGGCAGTTTTGTTTTAAGTAATTGTTTTGCTCTGAGTTCTCTGTGACCTCTGTGGCGGTTGTTGTCGCGAAGGAGTAGAGATATGGAATTGTACGAAGCGATCAACCAGCGTTACAGCGTTCGCGCCTACCTGGACAAGCCCGTCGAGGCCGACAAGCTGGACCGCATTCTGGACGCGGGCCGGCTGGCGCCTTCGAGCAACAATCGTCAGGCCTGGAAGTTCGTGGTCGCCCGCAACGCCAAGCTTCGCGGCGCGCTGGCCGAGGCGTGCGACCAGCCGTTCCTGGCCAACGCGCCGGTGATCGTCGCCGTCGTCGGCCTCGACCCCGAGCGGAAAATGTCCTGCGATATCCTGGCCGACGTGGTGGACTGCTCCATCGCCGCGACGCACATGATACTGGCGGCCACCATCGAGGGGCTGGGCACCTGCTGGATCGGGCACTTCAAGCAGGACCTCTGCCGCAGCCTGCTGGGCGTGCCGCCCCAAGCGAAGATCGTGGCCCTGCTGCCCATCGGCTACCCCGATCAACCGTCGCGCCCCAAGACGCGAAAGACGATGGGGGAAGTGGTTTCCTACGACGCTTTTTCGTAGCATGGGCATCTTGCCCATGAGTTTCAGGACCGTCCCGGCCCTGTCCGTGTTGTTGTGACAAAGAAGAAGATAGAAGAAGAAACAGAAGAAACAAAAGAAACAAAAGGCAAAGACATGGGCAAGATGCCCATGCTACACACGCCCGTACGGGCGTGCCACAGGAAGATATGGCAAAGCATCAACGCAAATTCAAGCTGGATATATTGACCCCTGACGGGCCTGTGCTTTCGACGACGGCGGTCAGCATGGTCGCCCCCGCCGTGGACGGACAGATCGGAATTCTGGGCGGGCACTCTCCGCTGCTGGCGATGATCGGCGCGGGCAGGCTTTCGATCGAGGACGAAGCGGGCCAGCCGAGGGAGTTTTTCGTCTCCGGCGGATTCATGGACGTGCGCGAGAACGCCGTCAACGTTCTGCCCGAGCAGTGCCTGGATTTGCCCAAAATCCTGCCCTATGAGGCCCAGGCCGAACTGGACCGCGCGCAGCAGATGCCCAAGGATTCCCCCGAATCCCGCACCAGGCGGCAGGATGCACTGGCCATCGCGCAGGCCAAGGTCCGCGTCAGCGAAAAGAGAAAAGCGATCAGCGAATAGGGAAAAGCGAATCGAGATATCGGTTCTGGACGGCTGTTCGCTCTTTCGTCTTGAGTATTCGCCATTCGGTGATCCCTATTCGCTTGATTTCTTGGAACCGTATGGCCCACATCGGAGGGTATAATCACGGGTATATTGCAACCGCCTTGAATAACTGATAATCTTGCCGGCTTGAAAGGACGGTTCGATGGCCGAAAACACACTGTATTACGGGGACAATCTCAAGGTCGTCCCGCAGTATATCAAAGAAGAATCGGTCGATTTGATTTACCTCGATCCGCCATTCAATTCGGACGCCGATTACAACATGCTGTTCGAGGAACATGACGGAACGCAGGCGGCGGCGCAAATAAAGGCGTTCGGCGACACGTGGAAATGGGACCAGGAGTCGTCGAGGGCCTACGCGGGCGTGGTGGAAGCGGGGGGGGCGGTTTCGGACGCGATGCAGGCGTTTCGGAAATTCATCGGCGAGAACGACATGCTCGCGTATCTGTCGATGATGGCGCCGCGGTTGAAAGAACTTCACAGGGCCCTGAAGCCCACGGGCAGCATGTATCTTCACTGCGACCCGACGGCGTCGCACTATCTCAAGCTCCTGATGGACGCGGTTTTCGACCCGCGGCATTTCGGCAGCGAGATCATCTGGAAACGGACCAGCGCCCACAGCGACGCCCTTCGATACGGGTCGGTTCACGACTCGATTCTTTTCTATTGGAAATCCGACTTGGCGACGTGGCATCCCAATTATCAGGCATACGACCAGGAGTACGTCGATCAATACTATCGCTATGCCGATCCGGACGGGCGGCGTTTCATGTCCGGGGATCTGGGGGCGGCCGGATTGCAGGGCGGCGGTTACGAATACGAGTGGAAGGGCATAAGACGGATATGGCGGTTGCCGATTTCGCGCATGCAGGAATTCGATAAGTCTGGCAAGTTGTTCTACACGCGCACAGGTTTCCCGCGGATTAAGCGGTATCTCGACGAGGCCAAGGGCCTGCCCTGCCAGGACGTTTGGACCGACATCGAGGCGTTGCGATCATGGCACAAGGAGAAACTCAGCTATCCAACGCAGAAACCGGTCGAACTGCTCAAACGGATCATTCTTACGTCGAGCAATCCGGGCGACCTGATCATGGACCCGTTCTGCGGTTGCGGAACAACCATCGATGCCACGGAGAGAGTAAACCGGGAGAACCCGACGGAGGCGCCGCGCCGCTGGATCGGCATCGACATAACGCATCTCGCGATCAATCTCATCAAATACCGCCTTAGCAACACGTACGGGGAAAGCTGCTCCTACAAAGTGGTCGGTGAACCGGAGACCCTTCCGGATGCCGCACAATTGGCCAAGGAGGACCCTCATCAGTTCCAATGCTGGGCCCTGGGTTTGATCGGTGCCGGCGCCACCCAAGGGAAAAAAGGCGCTGACCATGGAATCGACGGGAAATTGGTTTTTCACGATGACGTGGACTATGCGGAAACGAAGCAAGTCATATTTTCCGTCAAGGCGGGCGAGAATGTCTCTGTCGCTCACGTCCGCGATCTGCGCGGCGTTCTGGATCGTGAGAAGGCGCAGATCGGGGTGCTGATTTCCATGCACGAACCAACGGAGCCTATGAGAAGGGAAGCGGCCTCGGCGGATTTCTACAAATCTCCGTGGGGAACCAGTCACCCGCGAATCCAATTGCTTACGATCAAGGAACTCCTGGAAGGCAAAAAACTAGATATGCCTCGGACCCGCGACGAGCGGACCTTCAAGAAAGCGCCGAAGGCCAGGAAGAAATTCAAACCCGATAAATCGTTGCCATTTGAGGGCCGCTAGAAAGTGAATCACGACGGGACAGTGCTCATCGGAACCCGCAAAAGCCCGCTGGCGATGGCGCAGTCGCGGTGGGTGGCCGACGCGTTGTGCGCGCTGCATCCGGGGCTGCGGGGCGAGCTGGTGCCGATCATTACCGGGGGGGACCGGTATTTCGGTCCTCTTCACGAGGTGGGCGGAAAAGGCCTGTTCACGGCGGAGTTGGAATCGGCCTTGCGAGAGGGGGCTATTGACTTGGCCGTACATTCGGCCAAGGACCTTCCTGCCGCGATGTCGGCGGACCTGGCGATTGTGGCCGTGCCCGCTCGCGAGGATCCTCGCGACGCGCTGGTGACGGTTTCGGGCGCGACGATCCAATCGCTCCCGGCCGGCGCGGTGGTCGGGACGAGCAGCCCGCGCCGCGGCGCGCAAATTCGAGTCATGCGACCGGAAATTCAAATCGTGCCCCTGCGCGGCAACGTAGATACGCGGTTGCGGAAGGTGCTCGAGGAAGCCCAGGTGGACGCGACGGTCCTGGCCATGGCCGGACTGATCCGCGCCGGGCTGCTCGAAAAAAACCGCACGCATATTTGCCCTCTGAACGTGGAGGAGTTCATCCCGGCCGCGGGGCAGGGGGCGCTGGCTATCGAGGCGGCCGTGGCGAATCGCCGGGCAACCGACCTGGCTGCGGCCATGGACGATGAACCTTCGCGCCAGGCCCTGGAGGCCGAGAGACAGGTCGTTGCCCACCTCGACGCCGACTGCCGCAGCAGCCTGGCCGTGCATGTTCGGTTGGTGCCCCAACGCGCCGACCAGCAAGCCCGCCAACAATTTCTCGGGAACGATGGCGGGCAAGCTGGATCTAACGTCGGCTTGCCGGTCGGCGCAGCGAGACCTTTTAAAAGGGAAGACTTGGGTCATCAGGATCCCGGCGAATGGGAAGCGACGCTGTGGGCCTCGCGCCCGGACGGCGGCAGCCCCTATCGCCGCACGCTCCGGGCCGCTACCGCCATCCTGGCTGCGCAGGAATTGATCCGGCTTTGCCAGGCCCAAGGCGTCCGCGAATTGCTCAAGGGTTGAGGACGCTTCCAAGGACGGCCAGTCCGCGCCTCGCAAACTCTTTATTTCGGCGAGTTGCCGCAAAAAAAACACTTGCAGAGTCATAAGAACGGGGCATAATCAATATAAGAGCCGTTTGCGTGGTCACGATCCAAGGGCACATAGGGAAGCCGGCTGCAGGGATCTTTGATGTGATGTAAGGAGATGCTATGAGTATGTTGGGGCTGACGCGGCAATCTCGACAGCCGGAGTTTGATTCTCTGGAGTCGCGGCTGTTGCTGAGCGGGCAATTGATTACGTTCCCCACGTGGGACCAGGACGGGCCGGTGAACGGCACCTCGACGCAGTGGAACCAGTACTGCCCGATGGATCCATGGACTGAGACTCCCAGTGAAACGGGTTGCACGGCGACGGCGGAGGCGCAGGTTCTGTACTATTGGAAGTTCCCGCCCAGCATGTCTTTCAGCGAGTCCAACGACGCCTACACGTCCGAAGGGGATGACGGCCCCATCAACATCGACGCGGACTCGGGGACCTACATGTTCCCGTCGTTTACGACGCTCAACAGCCGCCTGTCCTCGATCAAGTACAACGGCAGCGCGGACGAAGAGGCGCTGCTGAGTTTCGCGGTGGGCGTCAAGGCCCAGGAGGATTACGCCAGCGACGGTTCCGGCGCCGACCTGTTGGCCTCGACGTTGGGCGGGATCGGCTTCGAGTCGGCCGACCAGAGCACCGACTGGGATTCCATCGAGCCGACCGTCATTTCGAACATCCAATCGGGCCAACCCGTGCTGATCTCCATTTACGACGCCGAGGAGGCCAACGGGCATTGCGTGGTGCTCGATGGATACAACAGCAGCGACGGCACCTTCCACGTGAACCTGGGCTGGGGCTCCGACGGCGATAACGAGAACGGCAACAACGACTGGTACTCTCTTCCGAATATCACGGCCGATGGCATCAACTACACCACGATCGACACGATCATCTATAATATCGAGCCGGTGTTGCCCGCGCCCACCGGCGTGACGGCTAGCCAGGGCACCTATCAGAACCACGTGGCCTTGAGTTGGAACACCGTTCCGGAGGCGATCGGGTACGATGTCTGGCGCAACACCACCAACGATCCATCGACGGCCACCGATATCTACAGCGGCCTATCTGGAACGAGCTTCACCGACTACTCGGTCAATCAATCGCAATCCTACTATTATTGGGTTCAATCGCTAAGCGATGTCGGCGGGAGCGACATGCTCACGCCCGTTCAGGGCTACACGGCCGGCGCTTACGTTGACTTGGCCGGAAGGTTGGTCACTCCCTGGACGCTGCCGTCGTCCGTCATAGGGGGCACGAAACTGACGGGCACCGCCTCGGTGCAGGTGCTCAACCTGGGCAACATGGCCTTGCCGGCGGGGCAACAGGTGAACCTCCAGGTGGTGGCGCGCGATCTGACCAACCCGGTCAACCCGGACATTACGCTGGGGACATTGAGCAACCAGTCGGTGAGCGACCTTTCGGCCGGCGGTTCGCTGACGTTCCATCCGGCTGTGAGCCTGGCTGGCGGTCTGGCGGCGGATAATTACGAGATCATGGTGAACATCATCCCGGTGCAATCCTTGACAGAGTTCCGGACGGACAACAACCAGGTCTCGCAGACGGCCTTTGGACAGACCCAGACGATCGCGGTCACAGCGCCGTTCGTGGATCTGACCGGGCAATTTGGAAGCTCGCTGGCGCTGCCCGGCAGCGTGATCAGCGGAAACGGAAAGCTGATTACCGTTCCGGTCGTGGTGACGAACATCGGCAACGTGCCGCTGCCCGCCGCACAGAAGATCAACATTGAGATCGACGCGTTCGACGGCACGACCACCACGGTGCTCAAGACCCTGGCCGGACAGTCGGTCAGCGCGCTGGGGGCCGGGAAGTCGGCAACGTTCTCGACCACCGTGACGCTGCCGCCGGGCCTGGCCACCGGGACATACCACATCGTGGCGACGGTGGACAGTACCGACCTGGTGACCGGTGACCCCAGCAGGGCCAACAACACGGTTACGAGTTCCACCCGGATGTCGGTGACCTACGGATACGTGGATGTGACCGGCATATTCGGGACCACCTGGACGCTGCCTTTGTCAGTGGTGGCGACCTTGCCGTTGAAGGGAAACGCCTCGGTCGTGGTCAAGAACATCGGCAACGTCGCGTTGCCGACCGGGCAGATGGTGAACATCCAACTGGTGGCGCAGGACACGACGGTTCCGGCCAACGCGCCCATCGTGCTGGACACGCTGAGCAATCAATCGGTCAGCGTCCTGGCGGCCGGCGGGTCCAAGCAGTTCTCCGTGCCTGTGAACCTGGCCGGTGGATTGACCGCTGACGCTTACCAGATTCTCGCGAACATCACGCCGGTGCAGGCCTTGACCGAATCCGACACGACGAACAACCAGGCCTCGCGGACGGCCGGTGGGCTGACCGAGACGGTCGTGTCGGCGCCGGCGTTCGTGGACTTGTCGGCGGGATTCGGCAGCACCATGAAGTTGCCCGCCAGCGGCACCAGCGGAGACGGCAAGTTGATTACCGTCCCGGTGATGGTGACGAACATCGGCAACGTGGCCTTGGGTACCGGCCAGAAGATCAGCATCGAGATCGACGCGTTCGACGGCACGACCACCACGGTGCTCAAGACCCTGACCGCTCAGTCGGTCAGCGCGCTGGGCGCCGGAAAGTCGGCGACGTTCTCGACGACCGTGACGCTGCCGATAGGCCTGACGAGCGGAGCGTACAACATCGTGGCCAAGGTGGACAGCACGGGCGCGGTCACCGGCGACACGAACCGGGCCAACAACACGGTCACCAGCGCCGGCACCATCGCAGTGACGCACGGCTTGGTGAATCTGTCGGCCAGCACGCTGGGAACTTCGACGCTGCCGGCGTCGCCGACGGCTGGCGCTCTGCTAAAGGGCACCGTTTCGGTGACGATGAAAAACACCGGCACGGTGGCCATGCCGATCGGCCTGTCGGGGACTATCCAACTGGTGGCGCACAACACGACCACGAGCGTGGATGTCCCGCTGGGAACGATCGACGGCGTGTTGACGGCCGCCCTGGCCGTGAACGCGACGAAGGCGTTCACCGTGAACGTGAATCTGCCGGCCGGACTGACGGCGGGCACCTACCAGATCGAGGCGACCATCACGCCCGACAGCAGCCTGGCCGACTTCACCGCCGGCCTGTACACCGTCCTGACCAACGCCCTGGGCAAGACGCTGACCATCACCGCACACTGAGGATGTTGAGCGTGGCGCGTGAAACGTAGGGCGTAAGAGCGAAGAGAAGAATTGCGAAGATCGTAACGGTGAAACAAAGAAACGGCGTTACGGCGAAGGGAAGCGCCGACAGGCAAGCCGAGTCTCAAGTCGGCTTGCCTGTCGGCGCTTCTTCTGCTGTTGTTGCTGTTACGCGTTGCTCTCTACGCGTTCCTCCCCATAGCCGTTATCAGCCTTTCGGGAACAGTTCTTTCGCGGCTTTCACAAAGGTTTCGCGAGCCATGCCGCCTTCGCCCGGGAAGCCGTTGGTGTGTTGTATCATGTAGACCGTCACCATGCCGAGTTTCGTGTCCGCCTCCATGTTGGTCGCGCAGGCCCCGCCGTGTCCGAAGGTTTCGCCGGCCGACCAACCGAAACCGTAGGAATCGTTCAACGCCGCCGGGGTTTGCTTGCTGGTCATCATCTTCACAGCCTCGGGGGACAGGTATCGTTTGCCTTCAAACGTGCCGTTGTTCAACACCATCTGCATGAAACGCGCACAGTCGGTGGCCGTCGAGAACAACCCTCCGGCGGGCATGGGTTGTCTGCCGGCATCGTTCAACGGGTACTTCAATTGCGATATCTGCACTTCTTCCAGGCCGGTCTTGTCCGCGGTCGGCTGGTAACATTTCGTAAGTCTGGCCACCTGCTTCTTGGTCGGGACAAACGTGGTGTCGATCATTCCCAGCGGTTCAAACAATCGCGTATCCATAAACTCCGTGTACGGCATGCCGCTGACCAATTCGATGATTCGCCCGGCCGTGTTGATGCCGGCGTTGGAGTATTCGTACTTGGTGCCCGGTTCGGATTGCAGCGGCGTCATCGCGTAACTCAGCGCGCACTCGCGGAGAGTCAGCAGGTCCAGGGTCGGCACTTCCATCGCGGACATGAACGGCATTCCGCTGGTGTGGCTGAGGATTTCACGGATCGTGATCGGGTGCGACGGCTTCTTCAGCAATACATGGCCGTCGTCCCTTTCCGCCACCACCCACAGCGCCTTGAACTCCGGCAGGTATTTCTCGACCAGGTCGTCGGGGGAAACTTTTCCCTCGTCCATCAGCATCGAGATCGCGGTGCCGGTCATCGGCTTGGTCTGCGAGGCGATCCAGAACAGCGTGTCGGGCTTCATGGGCTTTTTCTTGGCAATATCCGCGTAGCCGGCGCATTCGAGGCTGATCACTTTGTCCGCGTCAGCCACCAGGGTAACCGCGCCAGCCAATTCGCCACGATCCATGTAGGGTTGCAATACGTTCGCCATTATCTTCACCTTCGCCAAATCGTTTCGTCAACGCAGGCAGTATATAAACCGGGATTCTCCGGAGGACCTCCCGCCGGCGACCACCGCCGGCAACTTTGAAGATTCTATCCCGGTGGGGGGCTACGGTCAATTCCGCACCGTTTGTACCCGCAGGACGCTGGGCGGCGGATTGCAAATTGCATGTTGCAGATTGAAAGAGGAAGAACCGGCGAAGAAATACTTCTTGCCGCCTCTTTGCCGTTCAATCTTCAATACGCAATTTGCAATCTGCAATTTGAAGAATCGCCCCACGGCGACGCTACGAACGATTCTCGCCGAACGCCGGGATTTCGACGGCCGCTCCGCCGCGCATCGCGGATTCGTGGGCACAGATTCCCGCGGCCGTCCAGTTCGCGCCCGTGACCGCGTCAACCGCGGGCTTCCGACGTTCCACGATGCTCCGCACAAACTCGTGGACCAGGTGTGGGTGCGAACCGTGATGCCCGCCGCCCTGAATGATGGACTGGTGCGGGTTTTGCGGGTCGGGAATCACCTGGTGCCCGTCAAAGAGCCGGATCGATTCCGGCAGGCGATCCTGGTAACTGGGCGGCGTGACCTGCTCCGTCGTGATCGGCCGCCCTCGGCCCGCTTCCAGCGGCGCCATGCGGTAAACGACCGGCAGGCCGTCCTCGAACACCCAGTTGAACGTCGCCTTCTCGCCGTACACGCTGAAGATTTCCGCGTACTGCACCGCCGTATGGAACAGCGTGCGGGTCACTTCCGCCGCCAGGCCCTCGCGGTCGAGTTGAAAAATCGCCGTCTCCACCGGATAAGGATTCCCGTACGGCGCGTGCAGTTCCGGCCGCATGACGCCGGAGCCGAAACAATGCACCCGCGTCGCCCGCGTCTGGGCCAGCTTCAGCAGCGGCGCCACCGCGTGGGTCGCGTAGTGCATCGGCGGCAGGCCCATCCAATAGGCGGGCCAGTTCTCCATGTCCTGATAGTGTGCGCCGCGCAGGAACTGAATCCGCCCGATTTCCCCTCGCGCGATCAACTCCTCCACGAACAGGCAGTGATACGTGTACGCCGCCGTCTCCATCATCATGTAATTCAGCCCCGACCGCTTCTGGGCCGCCACGATCGCCCACAGCTCGTCCAGCGTCGTCGCCATCGGCACCGTGCATGCGCAGTGCTTGCCGGACTCCAGCACGGCCGTTGACAAACTCGCGTGCGACGGGATCGGCGTCACCAGGTGAATCGCGTCGATTTCCCTGGAGGCCAGAAGGTCTTCCACGTTCGTGGTCCGCCGGGCGATGCCGTACTTGTCCCCGTACGCCTGGAGCGTCTGGGCGTCCGAGTCGCAGATGGTGACCTCGGCGACGTCCGGGTGTTCGAGATAGATCGGCGGAAAGCTCCCGCCAAACCGCAAACCCACGACCGCGATTCGAAGCCGTCCCGCGACTTGACTCATGGCACGCTCCTATTGTTGCCGGTTCACTCAGCCGCCGGGACCGCCGCGAAAATCGCGGCGGTTTCCAGGCCGTAATGTGCGGCATGATACCGGTGTCCGCGGCGGACGACAAGGCCGTGGCAAAACAGGAGTTCGTTAGTAGTGTTCCGTTTGTAGTGTGCCCGTGAGGGCATTCTTGGAGAACCGCCTTACGGCGGCACTACGAACTACGTACTACGAACTGCGAACTGCGAACCGGCGTTATTTCTGCGGGGCGTATTTCACCGAGCAGCCGTACGATTTGGTCTGCGGGGTGGTGATCGGTTTGCCGGCCTGGAGTTCGTCCAAGGCCTTCTGGACATAGTTCACGGCAGCGGCGCCTTTGGGCAGTTTACCCAGCGGCGC